>NZ_JAVRHI010000016.1:0-58206 GCF_034105845.1 Streptomyces sp. CRN 30
CCGGCGCCGACCCGGTGTCCGCGCACGCCGCGGCGGCCGGCTCCACGGGGGCCGGCGCCGCGCCCATGGGCGCGGGCGCCGCCGCCGCGCTCAAGGTGGCCGCGGCCGTCGTCGCCGTAGTCATCGGGGGCGTCGCCGTCGATCAGTACAAGGAGTCGCGCACCAGCGCCGCCGGCACGTCGGCGGTTCCGAGCTACTCCTCCGCCTACACGCCGCAGACGCCGGACACGAACGTCTACGACCCCGGCACGGAGGACCCCTACGCGGAGGACACCCCGGAACCAGAACCGGAACCGGAACCGACCGGTCTCGGCGGCACCTGGCAGCGGAGCGACGGGGGCGTCTACGAGTTCGTCGACACCGGCTCGGGCAGCTTCACCCTCACCGGACAGAACCAGTGCGGCGAGACCGAGACGTCGGAGTTCACCGGCGACGGCAGCACCTACAGCGCCCTGCAGTCGGCCTACGACGTCGACGACGAGTGCGGCGCCCCCATCGGACAGGTCCTCTACACCGTCACGCTCGGCTCCGACCAGGACAGCGCGGACCTCACCGTCGGTCTCCCGGCGGACGCGGCCCCGGGGCTGGAGTGCCTGACCTGCGGCTCCTTCACCCTCACCCGACTCTCCTGAAAGGACGTCCCCATGTCCAACTCCATCCGCGTCGGCGGAGACGCCCACGGCCCCGTCGTCGCCGGTGACCGCAACCGTGTCGAGGTCCGTGCCGCCGCCCCGGCGGACCACCCCGCCGGCCCCGTGCAGAACGTCACCGCCGACAACGGGGCCACCCTCTACGCCGTCATGAACGGCAACCAGACCGTCGAGCGGGCCGCCGCCGGCGAGGAGGGGACGGAGGACGGCCCGGCGGCGGGCTGACGGTCGCGGGGCTACCGGGGGAGCACGACGACGTACGCGGCGGGCTCCCGGTCCGCCGCCGCCATCAGGGCCGTACGGACCACCGCCGCCTGGTGCTCCGGGCAGTCCCGGAGCTTCCTCGGCGTGAGGTGGACGACGGTGATGCCCAGCCGCTCCAGGTGCTCCCGCTTGCGGGCGTACCGCGCCCACAGCGCGTCGTCGTCCTGGCGGTGGGCCCGGGTGTCCAGTTCGACGGCGACGGCCTGCTCCGGCCAGTAGGCGTCGAGGCCGCCCAGGTGGGGACCGCCGGGCAGCCGCAGGTCGACGTTCCAGACCGGGTCCGGCAGGCCGTACTCGGCGACCATCCGGTACAGCCGTTCCTCCGCGAGGGCCCGCCCCTCGGCGACGAGGGAGTCCACCGCGTCCACGACGTGCGGCCGGCTCAGCACCCGGGCCCGCCGCAACTCCCGTACGACCGCCGTCGGTTCGCAGTGGCCGCCGCGGACCGCCTCGGTCAGCAGCCGCCGTACCGACGCCGCGTCGGTCAGCCCCGCGACGGCGTCCGCCAGGGCGCGGGCGACCGGCGCCACGGGAATCCCGGTGACGGTCTCGGCTTCGGGCAGCGCGGCCGTGCGGATGACCCGCGCGCACCCCGTCGACCGCAGCCGCCGCAGCCGGGGGACCAGGACGTCGAGGACGGCCAGGGACGGCAGCGGCGGAGCGCCGGCCACGCCGTGCAGGGTCAGCGCCGCCAGCCCGGTGATCATCGCCTCGGCCGGTTCCGTACCGGCGCCGCCGGGACCGGGCTGGGCCGGGACGCCCGGGGCCGGCTCCCCGCCCGGCGCCGCCCCGGTCCGCTCCCGGACGGTGTACAGCAGCACCGCCCGCAACCGCTCCTCGCTGGTCGGCGGAGTCGGCCGGAGCAGCACCACACCGGGGAGGATCCGCTGCCAGGGCCCGCCGGGCCGGCACTGCTCGTCGGTCTCGGCGGCCGTGACGCCGTGCGAGCGGAGCTGGGCCGTGGTCAGGACGCGGCCGGGGCCGGCGGCCAGGTGGTGCAGGGGGCGGGGGGAGAGCGGGGTGTTGTGGGTCATGCGGGGGCGATTCCCGCGTCCGATACGTCCTTTAACCCCTGTTACACGGCTGTCGACATACGAGGACAGGCACGGCCTAAAGGGCAGGTGTCCGGATGCCGAAAACCCCTGGTCCCCCGGGGTGGGGGCCAGGGGTTACGGCACCCGCTGTAACGATGACGCGGCGCCCGAGCCTTGGCCAAAGCTGGGTCGGGTCGCGTCAGGCCGGTTCAGGCCGTGTCAGTCGACGGAACCCGTGTCGCACGCCTGTCCGCGCAGCGCCCGCGCCAGGTCGTCCCGCGCCTCCAGCACCAGCCGCCGCAGGGCGGGCGCGGCCCCCTCGTGCGCCGCGAGCCACGCGTCGGTCGCCGCCAGCGTCCCGGGGGAGTCCTGGAAGGCCGGGAACAGCCCCCGGACCACGTCCATGCCGATCTGGATCGACCGGTCCGCCCACACCCGCTCGATCGCCGCGAAGTACTTCTCGGCGTACGGCGCGGTCAGCTCCCGCTGCGTGGGCTGCTGGAACCCCGCGATGGTCGCCTCGACCAGGGCGTTGGACAGCGCGTCGGACTCCACGACCTGCGCCCAGGCCTGCGCCTTGACCGCCGCCGACGGCCGGGCGGCCAGGCAGCGGACCTGATGGCGCTTGCCGGAGGCGGTGTCGTCCCGGGCCAGTTCGGCGGCCAGCTCCTTCTCACCGATCACGCCGTGCACGGCGAGCGTCTCCAGGAACGTCCAGCGCAGCTCCTGGTCGACGTCGAGCCCCGGCAGCAGGCCGTCCGCGCCGTCCAGCAGCGAGGTCAGCGTCTCGAAGTCGGCCGGGACGGCCGCGACGTGCGCGAAGAACCGGGCCCAGGCGAGCTGGTGCTCGCTGCCGGGCGCGGCGGCGGACAGCCGGGCCGAGGCGCCCTCGGCCAGCCGGCGGCCGGTCTCCCGCCGCCGCTCGGGCGCGGTGTAGTGGGTCGCCGCGGACTCCGCCCAGGCGTGCAGCATCTGCAGCACGCCGATGTCGGACTCCCGCTCGCCGTGGGTCAGCACCAGCTCGATGAAGTCCCGGGCCGGCAGCAGCGCGTCCCGCGTCATGTTCCACAGCGCCGACCAGCACAGCGCGCGGGCCAGCGGGTCGGTGATGTCGCCGAGCCGGGCCCGCAGCGTGGCCAGCGAGGTCGCATCGAAGCGGGCCTTGCAGTACGTCAGGTCGTCGTCGTTGACGAGGACCAGCTCCGGCGCCTGCTCCCCGGCCAGTTCACCCACCACCGTCCGCGCGCCGTCGACATCCGCCTCCGCCCGCGCGTACCGCTCCAGCGCGCCGTTCTCCGTACGCCGGTACAGGCCCACCGCGACCCGGTGCGGGCGCAGCTCGGGGTGCGACTCCGCGGCCTCCTGCACCACCGCCAGCTCGTCGATCCGGCCGTCGGTGGTGAGCAGCACCTGCGGGGTGAGGGAGTTGACCCCGGCGGTCTGGAGCCAGGACCGGGCCCAGGACGCCATGTCGCGTCCGCTGGTCTCCTCAAGGACCGACAGCAGGTCGCCGAGGCGGGTGTTGCCGTAGGCGTGCCGCTTGAAGTAGCGCCGCGCGCCCTCCAGGAACGCTTCCTGTCCGACGTACGCCACGAGCTGCTTGAGCACGCTCGCGCCCTTGGCGTAGGTGATGCCGTCGAAGTTGAGCTTGGCGTCCTCCAGGTCACGGATGTCGGCCGTGATCGGGTGCGTGGAGGGCAGCTGGTCGGCGCGGTACGCCCACGCCTTGCGGCGGTTGGCGAAGGTGATCCAGGCGTCCTTGAACCGGGTCGCGCCGACGTTGGCGAACGCGCCCATGAAGTCGGCGAAGGACTCCTTGAGCCACAGGTCGTCCCACCACTCCATGGTCACGAGGTCGCCGAACCACATGTGCGCCATCTCGTGCAGGATCGTGTTGGCGCGGCCCTCGTACGACGCCCGCGTCACCTTCCCGCGGAAGATGTACTCCTCGCGGAAGGTCACGAGCCCCGGGTTCTCCATCGCGCCGAGGTTGTACTCGGGCACGAACGCCTGGTCGTACTTGCCGAACGGGTACGGGAAGTCGAAGTGGTCGTGGAAGAAGTCCAGGCCCTGCTTGGTGATGAGGAAGACGTCGTCGGCGTCGAAATGCGGCGCGAGGCCCTTGCGGCACATCGCGCCGAGCGGGATCTCCAGCCGGGTGCCGTCCGCGAGGGTCCGCTCGTAGGAGTCGGTGACGTAGTGGTAGGGCCCGGCCACCACGCAGGTGATGTACGTCGAGATCGGCTTCGTCTCCGCGAACCGCCACACCCCGTCGGCCCGTTCACCGGCGCCGTTGCTCCACACCGTCCACTCCTCGGGCGCCCGCACCTCGAAGCGGTACGGCGCCTTCAGGTCCGGCTGCTCGAAGTTGGCGAAGACCCGGCGGGAGTCGGCCGGCTCGTACTGCGTGTACAGGTACACCTCGCCGTCCTGCGGGTCGACGAAGCGGTGCAGGCCCTCACCGGTGCGGGAGTAGGCGCACCGGGCGTCCACCACCAGCTCGTTGTCGGCGGCGAGGTCCTCAAGGACGATCCGGGAGCCGTCGAAGACCTCGCTGGGGTCGAGGTCGCGGCCGTTGAGGGAGACGGCGGTGACGCTCGGCGCGATCAGGTCGGCGAAGCTGCTCGCCCCCGGCTCGTTGCAGCGGAAGCGGACCGTGGTCACGGACCGGAAGGTGCGCGGCCCCGTGCCGGGCGCCTCGCCGACCGCCGACCGCACGTCGAGGGACACCTCGTACCCGTCGACGGACAGCAGGGCGGCCCGCTCCCGGGCCTCGTCACGGGACAGATTCTCACCGGGCACGGACGGCACTCCCTCGGTCGTGTTCAGTATGCGGACAGGACCGATCCTCCCATGTGCCCCTGACGGCGGACAGCGGGGGAATGGCCGGGCGCGCGAGGATGTTGCCGCAGGGGATCACCTGCCCTCAGCACCCGCTCACGAGGAGAGACATGTCGGAGAAGACACCGGTCGACTTCTGGTTCGACCCGCTGTGCCCCTGGGCCTGGATGACCTCCCGCTGGGTGCTGGAGGTGGAGAAGGTCCGCGACATCCAGGTCCGCTGGCACGTGATGAGCCTCGCCGTGCTCAACGAGGACAAGCTCGACGAGCTGCCCGAGGAGTACCGGGAGATGCTGGAGACCAAGGCGTGGGGCCCGGTCCGCGTCGTCGTCGCGGCCCAGGAGGAGCACGGCCCGGAGGTCCTCGGTGACCTCTACACCGCGCTCGGCACCCGCTTCCACAACCAGGGCGAGGGCCCGACCAAGGAGGCGACCGCCGCCGCGGTGAAGGACGCGGGCCTGCCCGAGTCCCTCCTCGACCACTGGGACGCCACCCCCTACGAGCCGCAGCTGCGCGCCTCCCACCAGGAGGGCATCGACAAGGTCGGCCAGGAGGTCGGCACCCCCGTCATCGCCGTCCCCGGCGCCGACGGCGAGCAGGTCGCCTTCTTCGGCCCGGTCGTCACCCCCGCCCCGAAGGGCGAGGAGGCCGCCCGCCTCTGGGACGGCACCCTCGCGGTCGCCTCGGTCCCCGGCTTCTACGAGATCAAGCGCACCCGCACCAAGGGCCCGGACTTCAGCAACCTGTAGCCACCACGCTCACTCAGGACGGCGGCCCGCTCCACGATCCGTCCGGGCAGCGGGCCGCCCGGTCTCAGACCAGACAGTGCGCCGTCGACCGGCCGCGCGCCCAGCGCGCCACCTCCTCCGCCGCCGACCGTGCCGCCTTCTCGGCGACCGCCCGGGTGGACCCGGCCAGGTGCGGGGTGAGCACCACCCGGTCGGCGAAGCCGAACAGCCGGGAGCCGTCCGGCACCGGCTCCCGCGCGTAGGTGTCCAGCGCCGCCGCCGAGACCCGGCCGCTCTCCAGCGCGTCGCACAGCGCGTCCTCGTCCAGCAGGTCCCCCTGGGCCGCGTTGACGACCACGGCCCCGGGCGGCAGCAGCGCCAGCTCCCGGGCGCCGATCAGCCCGCCGGTGCCGGGGGCGAGCCGGGCGTGCAGGGTCAGCACCCGGGACCGGGTGAGGAGTTCGTCGAGGGAGGCCACCCGCAGGCCGTGGATCTCGCCGCGGACGTACGGGTCGTGGACCATCACCTGGGCGCCGAACGCGCACAGCACCCGCGCGACCCGGCCGCCGATCACGCCGTGGCCGACCAGTCCGACGGGCAGGTCCTCCAGTTCCAGTCCGGTGCCCTCGTAGCCGGTGCGGACCGCGCCCGCCCAGTCGCCGCGCCCGGCGAGCAGTTCGTGGGTCTGCGGGATGCGGCGCAGCGCGGCCAGCATCAGGCCGAGCGCGTACTCGGCGGTGGCGGCGGCCTCCGGGCGGGGGATGCGGCAGACGGTGACGCCGCGGGCCTTGGCCGCGTCCAGGTCGGCCTCGGCCGAGCCGCCGGGGCAGATCACGACGAGCCGCAGCTCCGGGCGGGCGTCCAGGACCCGAGCGGTGACCGGCCCCTCCCGGGTGACCAGCACCCGCGCTCCCGCCAGCGCCTCGATCAGCCGCTCCTCGGTGGTGCCGTCGGTCAGTTCGCGCACCTCGGGAGGGTGTTCGCGCAGTGCGTCACCGACCGCTCGGGCGATCAGCGAGGGCCGGAGGAAGTCGTCGCCGGCGGCGACGACGCGTAAGGGGTCCATCATCGGGGGGTTCTCCCGTCTGTCCGTCGCTCCTCGGTCGCGCTGTGCCCGTACGGCTGTGCTCACGCGGCTGTGCTCGTACGGCTGTGCTGCCAGTGACCTTGGGTGCGGTACGGCCGGGACGTCAATGGCCCGGTCGGACCGGTCCGGACGGGAACGCGGGAAACCCCCGCGAGTCAGGTCCTCGCGGGGGCTCCCTCTCTTCCGCCCGCCGTCGTGAAGGGTGAGAAGACGATCACGAGGCAGGACGTTCGGTGCGCCTCAGGGCGCCGGCAGCAGCACGTTCGTACGGGCGGCGGCGGCCTCGTACCGGCGGGCCACGTCCTGCCAGTTCACGACCTGCCACATGGCCTCGATGAAGTCGACCTTCTGGTTCTTGTACTGGAGGTAGAAGGCGTGCTCCCAGGCGTCGAAGACCAGGATCGGCACCGAGCCCTGGCCGACGTTGCCCTGGTGGTCGTAGACCTGCTCGACGATCAGGCGGCCGCTCAGCGGCTCGTAGGCGAGGACGCCCCAGCCGGAGCCCTGGGTGGTCGCCGCGGCCTTGGTGAGCTGCGCCTTGAACCCGGCGAAGGAGCCGAAGGACTCGGCGACGGCGTCCGCGAGCCCGCCCACGCCGTCGGCGGCCAGCGGCTCGCCGCCGCCGTCACCGGTCATGTTGTGCCAGTAGATCGAGTGCAGGATGTGCCCGGACAGGTGGAAGCCCAGGTTCTTCTCCAGGCCGTTGATCGCCCCCCACTGCTCCTTGTCGCGCGCCTCGGCGAGCTGTTCCAGGGTGTCGTTGGCGCCCTTCACATAGGCGGCGTGGTGCTTGTCGTGGTGCAGCTCGATGATCTCGGGGCTGATCACGGGGGCCAGCGCGGAGTAGTCGTACGGCAGTTCAGGAAGCGTGTAGACGGGCATGGCGGATCCCCTCCGACCTCTTATTGCAAAAGGCTTGCAACTGCACGCTAGCAGCAGAATGCCCCCGGGGAGGGTCCCCGGGGGCAGAAGAGGAAGGGTGTCGGTCAGCCGCGCGACCGACGGTCAGCCACGCGACCGCCGCTGCCACGCGTAGCCGGCCGCCGCCAGCACCGCCGTCATCGCGCCCGTCGAGTACAGCTGCACCCGCGTGTCCGGCTCCCGGGCCATCAGCACGAAGACCGCCGCCATGCCCGCCAGCGCCAACCAGGTCAGCCACGGGTACGCCCACATCCGCACCACGAGCCGCTCCGGCGCCTCCCGCTCCAGCTGCCGCCGCAGCCGCAGCTGGGCCGCGGCGATGAAGATCCAGACGACCAGGATCACCGCGCCGATCATGTTCAGCAGCCAGGCGAAGACGTCGTCCGGCCGCCAGTAGCTGAGCAGCACGCAGCCGAACCCGAACAGGGAGGAGACCAGCACGGCCGTGCGCGGCACCCCGCCCGACACCCGGCCCAGCGCCTTCGGGCCCTGCCCGCGCTCCACCAGCGAGAAGGCGATCCGCGAGGAGCCGTAGATGTTGGCGTTCATCGCGCTGAGCAGGGCGACGAAGACGACCACGTTCATCAGCTGCCCGGCGCCGGGGATGCCCAGCTCGTCCAGGGCGGCGACGTAGGGGCCCTTCTCGACGACCTCGGCGGAGTCCCACGGGACGAGGGTGACGATGACCGCCATCGAGCCGATGTAGAACAGCGCGATCCGCCACATCGCGGTGCGCACCGCGCTCGCCACGCCCTTGACCGGGTTCTCCGACTCGGCGGCGGCGATCGTCACCGTCTCCAGGCCGCCGTAGGCGAAGACGGAGGCGAGCAGACCGATGATCAGGCCGTCGCCGCCGTTGGGCAGGAAGGGGGTGAGGTGGCCGGTGCCCGGGGCCTCGGTGCCCGGCAGCACCCCGGTGATCGCCAGCACGCCCAGCACCAGGAAGAGGGTGATCGCGCCGACCTTCAGCGCCGCGAACCAGAACTCGAACTCGCCGAAGTTCTTCACCGCCGCCAGGTTGGTGCCGCAGAACACCACCATGAACAGGGCGACCCACAGCCACTCGGGCGTGCCCGGCAGCCAGCCGCTGACGATCTGCGCGGCCCCGATGCCCTCCAGGCCGACCGCCGTGCAGAGCAGCACCCAGAACGCCCAGCCCGCCGTGAACCCGGCCCAGGGCCCGATCGCCCGCTCGGCGTGCGCGGAGAACGACCCCGACGACGGATAGGCGGCCGACATCTCGCCGAGCATCCGCATCACCAGCATGACGAGCAGCCCGGAGAGCGTGTACGCGATGACGATCGAGGGCCCGGCGGCGGCGATGCCGGCGCCGGACCCGACGAACAGCCCCGCCCCGATCACGCCGCCCAGGGCGATCATCGACAGGTGGCGCTGCTTGAGGCCGTGGGACAGTTCCCGGGACGGCGTCCCGGTGGTGGTGCTGGGCATGGGCGCGGCCCGTCCCTTGCTGCGAGGGGGCAAAAACGACAACAGTCTGGGCGGACTCACAGCGGGGACGAGGTGACCGCCCAGTATGCGGACGATCGTATTCCGGAGGGTGATGTTCCGGTTACCCGGCGACGGGCGTGGCGACGGACGTGGCGACGGACGTGTAGTGCGAGGCGTCGCCCTCGATGACGTACGACCGCTTGCCGTCGACGGAGACGGGGACGTCCCCGGCGACCGTCACCCGGTGCAGCCGGCGCGGCAGCCGGTCGAAGTTGTCGACGGCGTAGTGCTGGGTGATGCGGTTGTCGAAGAGCACCAGCTGGTTCGGCGACCAGCGCCAGCGCAGTAGGTGCTCGGGACGGGTGACGTATCCCTGGAGCAGGTCGAGGAGCGTCCGGGACTCGCCGGTGGACAGGCCGACGATCCGCTGCGCGAACCCGCCGATGAACAGGCCCCGCTCACCGGTCAGGGGATGGACGCGGACCACCGGGTGGGCGGTGCGGTACTTGATCGAGGTGAACGTGGCGCGCCGGGCGGCCTGCTCCTCGTCGACCGTCTCCGGCGGCACCGCGTAGTCGTAGTCGTTGGTGTGCTCCGCCCACAGGGTGTCCGCCAGCCGCCGCAGCGGCTCGGGCAGCGCCCGGTAGGCGGCGGCGGAGTCGGCGATCAGGGTCTCCCCGCCGTACGGCGGGACGGTGATGCTGCGCAGGGTGCTGGCCTGCGGCGGATTCAGGACGAACGTGACGTCGGTGTGCCAGTGGTTGGCGACGCCCAGCTCGGTGTCGACGGGCAGCACGTTCGGGGAGCCGTCGACCGCGCCCACCGTCGGATGCGCGGAGGTGACCTCCCCGAAGTGCCGGGCGAACGTCTCCTGGCTCTCGTCGTCGAGGTCCACGTCGTCGAAGACCAGCGCCTTGTGGGCGCTCAGCGCCTCCCGCAGGGCGGCGACGACGGCGTCGTCCAGGGGCTTGGCGATCTCGACGCCGGTGACGCGGGCGCCGATGTGCGCGGTGACCTTGCTCAGTTCGATGCCGGACATGTGCGGGTCCTTTCACACCAGGGCGGGAACGGTGACGTGCTGGTTGGCGGGGCGCGGCAGGCCGTAGCGCTCCCGCAGGGTGCGGCGCCCGCCGTACTCGGCGCGCAGCAGACCGCGGGCACGCAGCAGCGGCACGACGTGGTCGACGAAGGCGTCCAGGCCCGAGGGCAGGACGGCGGGCATGATGTTGAAGCCGTCGGCGGCGCCGGAGCGGAACCACTCCTCGACCGTGTCGGCGACCTGCTCGGGTGTCCCCGCGAAGGTGAGGTGCCCGCGCCCGCCGCCGAGCCGCCCGATCAGCTGCCTGACGGTGAGCCGCTCGCGCCGGGCCAGCTCCACCACCAGCGTGTACCGGCTCTTGGCGCCCTCCACGGCGTCCTCCGGCGGCAGGTCGTCGGGGAGCGGCCCGTCCAGCCGCAGCGTGCCCGGCGGCCGGTGCAGCAGGTGCTCCAGGCGGCGCACCCCGTGCTCGTGCACGATGTGCTCCTCAAGGACCCGCTCGTGGTGCCGGGCCTCGGCCTCGGTCGACCCGACGACCGGGACGATCCCCGGCAGCACCTTCAGGTGGTCCGGGTTCCGGCCCGCCGCCTCCGCGCGCGCCTTGAGGTCGGCGTAGAAGGACCGCGCCCCGTCGAGGGTCTGCTGCGCGGTGAACACCGCCTCCGCGTACCGCGCCGCGAACCGCTTGCCGTCCTGCGACGACCCGGCCTGCACCAGCAGCGGATAGCCCTGCGGCGAGCGCGGCACGTTCAGCGCGCCCTCGACCCGGAAGAACCTCCCCGCGTGGCGCGGCGGGTGCAGCCGCGTGCCGTCGCCCCACACCCCGGCCGCCTTGTCCGCGACGACCAGGTCGTCCTCCCAGCTGTCCCAGAGCTTCAGCGCCACGTCCACGAACTCCTCGGCCCGCGCGTACCGCTCGGCGTGCGCCGGCTCGCCGTCCAGGCCGAAGTTGCGGGCCGCCTCCGCGCCCGCGGTGGTGACGATGTTCCAGCCGGCCCGGCCGCCGCTGATGTGGTCCAGGGAGGCGAACCGCCGGGCCAGGTTGTACGGCGAGTTGTACGAGGTGGACGCCGTGGCGATCAGCCCGATGTGCTCGGTGGCGACGGCCAGCGCGGTGAGCAGGGTGACCGGCTCCAGCGAACCGGACGGCCGCTGCCCGACGTCGTTGAAGAGGACCGGGCCGTCGGCCAGGAAGAGCGAGTCGAAGGTGCCGCGCTCGGCGGTCCGCGCCAGCCGCGCGTAGTGCGCGAGGTCGACGTGCGCGTGCGGGTCGCTCTCCGGCAGCCGCCACGACGCCTCGTGGTGCCCGGTGTTCATCAGGAACGCGTTGAGGTGCAGCTGACGTGCGCTCATCGGTGGTCCTCCGTGACGCCGAGCGCGGCCAGCAGCCGCTCCCGGTACTCGCCGAGCAGGGGGTCGCGGTACGAACGCGGATGCGGCCGGTCGATGGTCAGGTCCACGCCGATGCGGCCCTCCTGGAGCACCAGCACCCGGTCGGCCAGCACGATCGCCTCGTCCACGTCGTGGGTGACCAGCAGCACCGAGGGCCGGTGCCGCTCCCACAGCTCCCGCAGCAGCCCGTGCATCCGGATCCGGGTCAGCGCGTCCAGCGCGCCGAAGGGCTCGTCGGCCAGCAGCAGCTCCGGCTCGCGGACCAGCGACCGGGCGAGTGCCGCGCGCTGCGCCTCGCCGCCCGACAGCTCGCTCGGCCAGGCCCGCTCCCGCCCCGCCAGACCCACCTCGGCCAGGGCCGCCCGGCCGCGCTCCCCGGCGTCCTTGTCGGCCAGTCCCAGCAGTACGTTGGGCAGCACCCGGCGCCAGGGCAGCAGCCGGGAGTCCTGGAAGACCACCGACACCCGCTCGGGCGCGATGAGCGTGCCGTCGCCCGCCACCCCGTGGTCGAGGCCCGCGACCGCCCGCAGCAGGGTGCTCTTGCCGGAGCCGCTGTGCCCGAGCAGCGCCGTGAACTGCCCGGCCGGCAGGTCGAGGTCGATGGAGTCCAGCACCGTGCGGTCGCCGAAGGACCGGGTCAGGCCCTTCAGCCGGACCGCCGGACGGGTCAGCTGCTCAGTGTGCGGCGCCATGCCAGCACCCTCCGTTCCAGAGTCCGGACCACCGTGTCGGAGACCAGGCCGAAGATGCCGTAGACGACCAGGCCGACGAGGATCACGTCCGTCTGGCCGTAGTTCTGCGCCTGGAACATCATGTAGCCCAGCCCGCTGGTGGCGTTGATCTGCTCCAGGACGACCAGGCCCAGCCAGGAGCCGGTCACCCCGAGCCGCAGCCCGACGAAGAAGCCGGGCAGCGCGCCGGGGACGACGACCTGCCGGACGAACGCGAGCCGGGACAGGCCCTGCACCTCGGCCAGTTCCACGAACCGGTGGTCGATGCCGGAGAGCGCGGCGTGCGTGTTGAGGTAGATCGGGATGTACACGACGATGGCGATGATCGCGATCTTGAACGTCTCGCCGATGCCCAGCCAGAGGATGAACAGCGGGATCAGACCCAGCGTCGGGACGGCCCGGTTGAGCTGCACGGTCCCGTCGATCAGCGCCTCACCGGCCCGGCTCAGCCCGGAGACCAGCGCCAGCACCACGCCCGCGGCCAGCCCGATCACGAAGCCGGTACCGGCGCGCCGCAGGGAGGTCAGGACGTCGTTCGGCAGGGTGCCGTCGGTCCACAGGTGGGCGCCGCTCTCCAGCACCGTCCACGGCGCCGGGATCGCGCCCGGGTCGAGCAGCTCCGCGGCGGACGCGGCGGCCCAGACGGCCAGCAGCACGAGGGGGCCGAGCAGCCGGACGGCTGGCACCCGGCGGCCGGGCGCCAGCCGCTTGCGGCGCCGGACCCGGGGGCCGTCCGCCGCGGTCGTCGCGGGCGCCGCGGTGGTCGTGGTCACGGCGCTCACCTCCGGTACTCCGCCGGCACGGCCTTCGCCGCGACGGCCTCGAAACGCCGGTCGAAGAGCGGTTCCACGTCGAACTCGTCCACGTAGCCGCCCTCCGCCAGCAGGTCCGCGGTCTCCTGCTCCCAGCGCACCGCCTCGTCCCAGCTCGGCGGGAAGAGCGGCTTGTTGGCCAGCTCGGTGATCGACTCGGCCTGGGCGAGGGTCAGGTTCTGCGTCTCCACGTAGAACTCCCGGTTCCATTCGTCGGGATGCTCGTACTCCCACACCGCGCTCTTCGCCCAGAACGGGATGTACGCGGCGACCGCGGCGGCCTTCGCCCGGTCGGCCAGCACCGAGGCCGGCGCCCACAGCAGGTTCAGCAGGTCCACCACGTCGGTCTCGATGACCCGGGCGCCTCTCGCCCCGTACTGCTTCAGGTACGAGGGGACCTGCGACGTGCCGAGCGGGGCGATGTCGACCTGGCCGGACTGGAGGGCGGTGAGGAACTGGTTGCTGGTCAGCGGCACCAGCTCCGCGTCGTCGTAGGCGAGCCCCGCCTCCTTCAACGCGCGCAGCAGCACCACGCCCTGGGCCTGGCCCTGCGAGAAGGCGAGCCGCCTGCCCTTGAACCCGGACACGTCGCGGATGTCGCTGCCGGGCCGGGTGGCGAACAGGTAGATCGGCTTGCGGGTGATGTTGATCGCCACGATCTTCGCGTCGTAGCCCTGGTAGTGGGCCTGGATCGGCGGGATGCCCGCGTTGTTGGCGACGTCCAGGGAGTTGGCGCGGAAGGCGTTGATGACGTCGGGACCGGCGCCGATGTTCAGCCAGTCGGCCACCTCGAACGGCAGCTCGCCGAGGCCCGCGAGCTTCAGCCGCACCTCCTGCGCGTTCTGGTACGAGGCGATCTTCAGGCTGGTCCCCGCCGGGACCTTCGAGGCGAGCGGGGCGCGGGTGGCGGAGGTGTCGGTCGCGGCGCTGCTGTCCGCACAGCCGCTCAGACCGGCGGCCGCGGCGGTGACACCGAGCAGGGACGTCAGGAAGAGGCGTCGGTCGACGCCCCCGGACACGGACAGGGGTGGGGAAGGCATGGCGGAACTCCCGGGCAGCGGAAAGCCGGTGAGGAAAGGGAGGAACAGAGGGGAGAAGAGGGCGCTCCGGACGCGTCAGAGGCGTCGGTGTGTCAGCAACAGAAGGTGCGACAGTTCAGAAGCGGGCTCATGACGACGATGCTCCAAGCGGGGCGTGACCCGTGTCAACATTCCGAGTTTCTGAATTAAATGGCCACAGGTGAGACGCCCAACGGGTCCCGGTAGAGGTCGTCCAGGACCACCGCGCCGCCCGCCACGGCCAGCGGCGAGGTGCGGAAACTGCCCGGCGCCACCGCCTCCGCCCGCTCCGCCCCGACCTCGGCGCGCAGCGCGGCCAGGCAGTCCTTCCGGTGCATCGCCCCGATCTCCGTCACGACGACCCGCTCCGGATTGAGGACGTCGAGGAGCAGCCCCACCGCCCGGCCCACCCGCCGCGCCCGGTCCACCAGCAGCGCGGTGGCCACCCGGTCGCCGTCCGCCGCCGCAGCGAGCACGTGCATCGGATTGACCCCGGAGATCACCCCCGCCTCCCGGGCCCGCCGGCAGAGCGTCCGCTCGCTCAGCTCCACCTGGAGGCAGCCGGTACGTCCGCACCCGCAGGGTTCCGTACCGCCCGGCACCGGCAGATGGGCGATGGCCCCCGCCTGCGAACGCGGCCCGTGGTGCACCTCGTCGTTGGTGGCGAACGCCGCGTCGACCACGTTGCCCACGAACAGGTGCAGCACGCTGCGGCTGCCCCGCTCCCGCCCGAACAGCCGCTCCGCGTTCACCAGCGCCCGCGCGTGCCCGTCCACCTGCGCCGGCAGCCCGGTCGCCGCGCCGAGCGCCTCCCGCACCGCCACCTCCCGCCAGCCCAGCAGCGGATGCTCCACGACGGTCCCCGCCGCCCGGTCCACCCAGCCGCCGGCCGCGAACCCCACCCCCAGCGGCACCCGCCCCTCGGCCTCCTCCAGCAGCCCGCGCAGCCCGTCGGCGGCCCGCGCCAGCACCCGGCGCGGCTCCGTCCCGTCGCCTGTCCCGTGCTCCAGCCGCCGCTCGGCCAGCACCCGCCCGCGCAGGTCCAGCAGCGCTACCGTCGTGTACGGCACCGCCACATGCACCCCGCCCACCACCAGCCGCCCGGTGTCCACGTCCACCGGCAGGTGCGGCCGGCCCACCCCGCCCGACCGCAGCGGCGCCGGCGCCTCCCGGATCAGCCCGAGCCGCGTGAGCCGCCCGCAGTGGTCGGTCACCGAGGCCGGCGACAGACCCGTCAGCCGGGCGACGGTGCTGCGCGCCACCGGCCCGTGCTCCAGCACGGACCGCAGGACGACACCGGCACTGGTACGCAGCCGGCCGCTGTCGGCGACACGGGGAACGGGAGAGGTCAGTGGACGTGCTGCCGCGGTACGGGGCATGGGGACTTCCTCGGGGCCTCGGGTCCTCGCAGGGCAACGAGTCCGGCACCGGGCGCTCGGGCGCGCGCCGCGCCGGCTCGACGGACCGGGGCCCGTCGGAGAACCGCTCCGCCGGGCCCCGCTCAGCCGCGGCGACAGACGGCCGTGCCCACGCGCCGCAGATCGACATGGCGACGCGAGGAGAAGTTCCGGGCCTGGGCGACCATGCGCCCGAAGCTAGCAAAGCGGCCCGGCCCTGCCCAGACGGCGACCGACGGGCGAGACGCCCCGGCGAGCCGCGTCCGCGCCGCCCGCCGCGAGCCGCGTCCGCGCCGCGAGCCGCGTCCGTGCCGTCGCCGCGCGAGCCACGTCACGGGTGCCGAGTGAGCGGAGTCACGTCCGCGCGGGTGTGGCGGGGCGTCGTTGTCCGAAGCCGACCAAGTCCCCGTCACCGCCTTTGTCGGGCACCGACGGTGATCCGTGTCAGTGCGGCGGTATAGCGTCACGGTGTCCTGAACTGCCCACCCCGTCCACGGAGGCCCCATGAGCACCGCCACCGTCCTCGCCCGCCCCGGCCGGGTACTCGCCGACCTGCTCCCGGCCTCCCGCGTCCGCGACGCCGCGCTCGTCGTCGGCGGCGCCGCGCTGACCGGCGTGGCCGCGCAGATCGCCGTGCCCGTGCCCGGCTCCCCGGTGCCCGTGACCGGCCAGACCTTCGCCGCGCTGCTCGTCGGCACGGCCCTCGGCGCCGGCCGCGGCGTGCTCTCCCTCGTGCTGTACGCGCTGGCGGGCATGGCGGGCGTGCCGTGGTTCGCTCAGGGCGGCTCCGGTATGTCCATGCCGTCGCTCGGCTACGTCTTCGGCATGATCATCGCCGCCTCGGTCATGGGCGCGCTGGCCCGCCGCGGCGCCGACCGCTCCGCCTGGCGCACGGCCGGCGCGATGCTGCTCGGCGAGGCGATCATCTACGCCGTCGGCGTGCCCTACCTGGCCCTGTCCACCGGCATGTCGGCCGGTGCCGCGATCGCCGCGGGCCTCACGCCGTTCCTGATCGGCGACGCCGTGAAGGCGGCGCTGGCGATGGGCGTGCTGCCCACCGCGTGGAAGCTGGCCGACCGCCGCTGACGCGGTACCCGACGTACACGAGGCCCGCCGGACCCCAGGGGTTCGGCGGGCCTCCGTACGTAGCGAGCCGCGGTCCCGACGCGGTCAGCCGCGCTCGTGCGACGGCCGCCTGCGCGTCCACCACAGACCGGCCGCCCCCGCGGTGACCAGCGCCGCGCCGGCCGCCCCCAGCGGCACCACGTCGTCGCGTCCCGCGCCGGTCCGAGGCAGCTCGTCGTCCTTGCCCTGACCGCTGCCCGGCTCCTCGTCGCCCTGGTCCCCGCCCGGCGCCACCGGCTGGTTGTCGGTGCCGAGGAGCAACGGGGTCGCCGGAGCGTCCGGTGACGGGTTGGTCGTCCCGAACGGCACCGGGCCCTGCTGCCAGAAGGTCTTCTTCCCGTCGGTGCTCAGCACCGGCAGACAGACCTCGCCCTTCTTCGACAGATCGTAGGTCGCATCGACCGCGTACGACTTCGTCTCGCCCGCCGGGAGATTGTCGAGTTCGCAGTTGTAGCCGCTGTTCGACCCTTCCGGAAGATTGTTCTCCGCTATGGGTGTGCAGCCTTCCACGCTGTTCACGGTCATTCCGTCGAAACCGACCACCCACAGCTTGATCTTCCCGCTGTCCTCGCTTCCCCCGTTCTTCACCGTCGCATCGAACCCGGTCTTTTCCGAGCCATTGTCGACGGAGATCTCGGACGGTAGCGTCGTGGTCAGTTTCACGCCCGCCGGCGCGGCGTCGACCGCCTTCCCTCCCTGGCTGCTCCCGGGCCCGTCGTCATCGGCGACGGCGGGGGAGGAGAGGATCATCGCCGCCGAAAAAGATGCCACGACCAGCGATCCCGTAACGGTCGTCGTACGAAGAAAAATCATGTTCGCCCCCCTTGGCTGCGCCTGAATTCGCAGTACTCGAAGAGGTACCACAAGATATGCGCGCACTATGCTGGTATGCCTCCAAGTGTGACCGTTGTGTTTCAAACCAGGGGGTGCGGCGGATTGCCGGGAAATACGCGCAGCGGCGGTGTTCCAGGTCTGTTGGTGACGGGACGCTACCGGTTGGCCGAGAGTATCGGTCAGGGTGGAATGGGGCGGGTGTGGCGGGCCGCCGACGAAATTCTGGACCGCCCGGTCGCCGTCAAGGAGATGCGGATGGACGGCATCGACGCGGAGGACGCCCGGACGCGCCGGGAACGCGTCCTGCGCGAGGCGCGGGCCACCGCGCGGATCGATCATCCGAACGTCGTCCGGGTCTACGACGTCGTGGAGGAGAGCGACCGCCTGTGGATCGTCATGGAGCTGGTCGTCGGCCGCTCCCTGGAACAGGCCATGGCCGAGGAGGGGCCGCTGGGACCGGCTGAGACGGCCAGAATCGGGCTGGGCCTGGTCGCGGCGCTCGGGCAGGTGCACGCGCGGGGGGTGCTGCACCGCGACATCAAACCGGGCAACGTCCTGGTGGAGTCGGCCGGCCGGCGCGTCGTCCTGACCGACTTCGGGATCGCCGCGATCCAGGACACCAAGGCGCTGACCATGGTCGGGATGCTGGTCGGCTCGCCCGACTACATGGCACCCGAGCGGGTCTCCGGGCGCCCGCAGGGCCCGCCCTCCGACATCTGGTCGCTCGGCGCGACCCTCTGCGCGGCCCTCGCCGGACGCTCCCCGTTCACCCGCGAGACGACCCTCGCGACGCTGCACGCCGTGCTCTACGAGGAACCCGCACTGCCGCCGGCCGCGGGCCCCCTGAGCGAGATCCTGGCGGCCCTGCTGGAGAAGGAACCGTCGGCCCGCCCGGAGCTGCAGGACATCGAGGCCGCGCTCCAGGAGGTGGCGGCGCCGCCCCCGACCCCGACGCTACGGGTGACGGAACCTCCGCCGGCGACGACCGGGTTCCCGGAACCGCGCCCGCCGGGGGAGTCGGGGAAGCAGGGGGTGTCGGGGAAGCAGGGGGAGTCGGGGAAGCAGGGGGAGTCGGAGAAGTCGGGGGTGTCGGAGAAGTCGGGGGTGTCGGGGGTGTCGGGGGTGTCTTCGCAGACACCGCAGGCGGCGACGCCGACGCCGACGCCGACGCCGGGCACGGACACCCCGGCCGCCCTGACCGAAGTACCGGGCGCGTCGCCCGAAGTACCGGCCGCATCGCTCGAAATACCGACCGCACCACCGGGGATACCGGACGCGCCCCCGGAGACCCCGCAGGCACCGACCACGCCCCCCGACGCCTACCCCCAGGCCCTGCCCACCCCCAGCCCGGTCCCCAGCCCCACACCCACACCCACACCCACACCCACACCCACACCCACACCCACACCCACACCCGCCCCCACTCCCGCCCCCACTCCCACTCCCACCCAGGTCTCCACCCCGGAGGCCGCTCCCCGTCCCACCCCCACGGAAGCCACCGAATCACCCACCCCCGCCGCACCGCTCGCCCCCCTGACCCCGGACACCCCCACCTCCCGCACCCCGAGGGGGAGCGGCCCGGTCACGGAGGTGAACGGGCCCGCCGAGCCCGACGCCGCACTCACCGCCGAACCCCTCGGCCCGCCCGAATCGCCCACCACTCCCCAGCGGTCCCCGGACCGCCCCTCGCGGCGCCGCCGCACCGCCCTCCTCACCGCCGTCGGAGCGCTGGTCGTCGCGGGTGCCGTCATCGCGGCCGTCCTCGCGACCGGCTCGGGCTCCCCGGGCGGGGAGGAGGGCGCCGGTGCCACGACCTCCGCCCCCACGGTCGAGGGCACCTCCCGCCCGCCCACGCTCCCGCCCGGTGCCCGCCGGGAGGCCGGCGGTTTTGCCTGGACGCCCCCCGAGGGCTGGCGCCGGGACGTCAAGACGGGTGCCGAGGTGCACTACACGTCGCCGGACGGACGTCAGGAACTCGTCGCCAAGTCCTCCCTCGCCCGCGGCAACCTGCTGGAGACCTGGCGGACCTCGGAGCGCAACGCCCACCAGGGCGAGGACTACCAGAAGGTCCGCCTGGAGGAGACCACGTTCCGCGACCACCCGGCGGTGGTCTGGGAGTACACCTTCACGCTCAAGGGCGAGCCCTGGCACGCCCAGCTCCTCGGCTTCACCGAGGAGGAGAAGTCGTACCAGATCAACACCTGGTACCAGCCGGAGATCGAGAAAGAGGCCCTCAAGACCTACGAGAAGGTCAAGGAGAGCTTCACTCTCCTATGACGCCCGAGCCCGAGCCCGAGCCGGTGCCCGCGCCGGCGCCCGCCCGCTTCCCGCGCCCGACCCGCTCCCGCACCAGCGCCACGGCCAGCACGGCCGCCGCCACCAGCAGCGACAGCAGCATCGTCGTACGCCCGTCGTGCTCGGTGTCGGTCAGCATGTAGCCGAGCACGAACACGATCAGCGCCGCCGTCGCCCAGGTGAGGTACGGGTACAGCCACATCCGCACCACCAGCCTCTCCGGTGCCTCCGCGGCGACGATCTTCCGCATCCGCAGCTGCGAGAAGCAGATCACCAGCCAGACGAACAGGGCCACCGCGCCGGAGGAGTTGACCAGGAAGAGGAAGACGGAGTCGGGCCACTCGTAGTTGAAGAAGACGGCGACGAAGCCGAACGCCACCGACGTCAGGATCGCCGTCCGCGGCACCCCGCGCGAGGTGGTCCGCGCGAACGACCGCGGCGCGTCCCCGCGCTCGCCGAGCGAGAAGGCCATGCGGGAGGCGGTGTACAGACCGGAGTTGAGACAGGACAGCACCGCCGACAGCACGATGACGTTCATGATCTGACCGGCGTGCGGGATGCCGAGGGAGTCGAGGGCGGCGACGTAGGACCCGTCCTTGGTGATCGACTCGCTGTCCCACGGCAGCAGGCACACCACGACGAGGATCGAGCCCAGATAGAACACGGCGATGCGCCAGATGACGCTGTTGGTCGCCTTGGCGACGGCCTGCCGGGGATCGGCGGACTCGCCGGCGGCCAGCGTCGGGATCTCGCTGCCCATGAAGGAGAAGACGACCAGCAGCACGCCGGTGAGGACGGCGCCGGGGCCGTTGGGCAGGAAGCCCCCGTGGCCGGTCAGGTTGGACAGGCCCGCCGCGTCGGTGTCGGCGCCCGGCAGCACGCCGAACACGGCCAGCCCGCCGATGACGATGAACGCCCCGATGGCGACGACCTTGATCCCGGCGAACCAGAACTCGAACTCGCCGTAGGAGCCCACGGAGATCAGGTTGGTGGCGGTCAGCACCAGCATCACGATCAGCGCCCACCCCCACTGCGGTACGGCCGGCACCCACCCTTCGAGGATCGTCGCCCCCGCGGTCGCCTCCACCGCCAGCACCACGACCCAGAAGAACCAGTACAGCCAGCCGATGGTGAACCCGGCCCAGCGGCCGAGCGCCCGGTCGGCGTGCGCGGAGAACGAACCCGACGTCGGATCGGCCGCCGACATCTCGCCCAGCATCCGCATCACCAGCACCACCAGCGTGCCGACGAGCGCGTACGACAGGAGGATGCCGGGGCCGGCGGCGGCGATGCCCGTGCCGGAGCCCACGAAGAGACCGGCGCCGATGACACCGCCGATGGCGATCATCGTGAGGTGGCGGTCCTTGAGACCGGCCTGGAGACCGGTGCCGGGCTCTCCGGGCTTCCCGGGTTTCCCGGGCTCCCCGGGACCTCCGGCTTCGGTGAGGGTCGGCTGCGAGGTCATGGAGTGGATTTCCTTTGTGCCGTTCGACCCGCGTCCCGTACGGAAGGGGCACGAGTCGGTCCAGTGAAACGGAGGCCTTCCACCCGACGCTGCTTCCCCCGGGCCCGCGTGTCACACTCGAACCATGCGCGTGTATCTCGGCTCCGACCATGCGGGCTACGAACTCAAGAACCACCTCGTCGAGTGGCTCAAGGCGGCGGGCCACGAGCCCGTCGACTGCGGCCCGCACATCTTCGACGCCCAGGACGACTACCCGCCGTTCTGCCTCCGCGCCGCGGAGCGGACCGCCGCGGACCCCGGCACCCTCGGCGTCGTCATCGGCGGCAGCGGCAACGGCGAGCAGATCGCGGCGAACAAGGTGAAGGGCGTACGCGCCGCGCTGGCCTGGAGCGAGGAGACCGCCGGGCTCGGCCGGCAGCACAACGACGCCAACGTCGTCGCGGTCGGCGCCCGCATGCACACCGAGGAGGAGGCGACAAAGTTCGTCGAGGTCTTCCTCAACACCCCGTTCTCGGACGACGAGCGCCACATCCGCCGGATCGACATGCTCGCCGCGTACGAGACGACCGGCGACCTGCCGCCGATCCCCGCCCACCACCCGCAGCAGTAGGGCCGAACGCCCGCACCCGCCCGCCGGAGGACCCCGCCCGCCGGAGAACCCCGCCGGGCGGGACCGAAAGGACGCCGCACGGTGCCAGAAGGGCACACCATCCACCGGCTCGCCCAGGACTACGACGCCGCCTTCACCGGCCGGGCCGTCCGGGTGACCAGCCCCCAGGGCAAGTTCTCCGACGCCGCGGCCCTGCTCGACGGCGCCGAGCTGACGGCCACCGAGGCGCACGGCAAGCACCTCTTCCTGCGCTTCCGCGCCGACGACTGGGTCCACATCCACCTGGGCCTCTTCGGCAAGGTCCGCTTCGGCCCCGCCCCCGCGCCGCCGCCCACCGACACCGTGCGGCTGCGGCTGGTGGGCGACACCGCGTACGTCGATCTGCGCGGCCCCACGGCCTGCGCGCTGATCACCCCCGACGAGAAGCGGGCGATACACGAGCGCCTCGGCCCCGACCCGCTCCGCGACGACGCCGACCCGGCCGTCGCGTACGCCCGGATCTCCCGCAGCCGCACGACGATCGCCGCGCTGCTCATGGACCAGAAGATCATCGCCGGTGTCGGCAACGTCTACCGCGCCGAGGTGCTCTTCCGGCACGGCATCGACCCCTACCGCGCGGGCCGCGACATCACGCCCGCCGAGTGGGACGCGATCTGGCACGACCTGGTCGCGCTGATGCGCGAGGGCGTCCGCAACAACCGCATCGACACCGTCCGCCCCGAACACACCCCCGAGGCGATGGGCCGCCCGCCCCGCGTCGACGACCACGGCGGCGAGGTCTACGTCTACCGGCGCGCGAACCTCCCCTGCCACCTCTGCGGCACCGACGTCCGCACCGCCGAACTGGCGGCCCGCAACCTCTTCTGGTGCCCGGCCTGCCAGCCGACCTGAGCGACCGCCCGGCCCGTCGGTCGGCTTGAGCGGCCGCCCGGCCTGCCGGCACCCCACCCCGTGACCGTCGTGGGCCCCGGGGCCGCGGGAGCGCAGCAGGCCGGTCAGAGGTGGGCCAGAGGCCCGTCAGAGGCCGGCCAGTGGCCCGTCAGAACCCGTGGGGCAGCCACGGGGCCACGTCGGAGCCGAAGGCCAGCGACGCCTCCGCCAGCGCCCCGGGGCGCAGCTCCCGCACCCGTCCGGCCGCGCCCAGCGCCCCCAGCGACACCCCGCCGAGATAGGCCGCGCCCAGCTCCCGCGCGGACAGCGCGAGGTCCGCCGGGTCGGACGTCGGCGTGCACGTCGCGCCCTTCTCGTCGCCCGCCAGCCGCCAGCGCCCGGTGTTCCACGGACAGAAGGCGTCCTCGACGTCGAGCACGACGTCCACCGGCGTCCGGTAGGTCCGCGCCTCCAGCGCGGCCCCCACGTCGACCAGACGGACGTACAGCACGTCCCGCGACTGCGTCCGGCACCGCCGGATGTCCGACACCTGGTACTGCCACGCCTCGTCGGCCGGCCGCCCGCGCACGGACAGCTTCGTCGTCAGGTCGATGCCGAACAGGAACCGCCACAGCGCCGCCCGCACCGCCGGATCGAGCCCCTCCAGATCCTCCAGCACCACCGTGCCCTCGGGCCCGCCCTCGCCCCACCCGGGCCGCACCCGGAACCGCGCGTAGCCGATGATCTCCGCGCCCCGCGAGGCCACCACGCACTGCAGCGGCGACGCCCCCTCCCGGCGGCTCTCCGGGTCCAGCAGCCCCAGCCGCTCCCAGCCGGGCCGCCGGGCCAGCATCCCCGGCCGCCCCGGCACCAGCCGCGCGTACACCGCCTCGCACGCGTCGAGGACGTCGCCGGGCACCGCGTACCGCACCCGTACGTCATCCGTCCCGGCCGGCCCGGACAGCCGTACCCGCGCGGTGTCGATCTCCGCGTTGAGCTGGACGGTCGCGGCGTCGTAGCCGAACCGGCCGTAGATCGCGGGCTCCGACGCCGTCAGCGCGGCCAGCGGCTCCCCCCAGGAGCGCACGTCGTCGAGCTGGCGCCGCATCATCGACGTCAGCACACCCCGCCGCCGGTGCGTGGCGGCGACCGAGACCATCGTGACGCCCGCCGTCGGTACCTCCGCCCCACCCGGCACGGTCATCCGGAAACCGAACGCCCCCGCCGTCCCCACACACGCGTCGCCCTCCCAGACACCGAGCGAACGGTCGGTCTCCGTGAGGGAGTTGTACAGCTCACGTTCCTCGGGAGCCTCCGGCACCCCGCCGAAGGCGCGGATCAGGGCGTCGTACCACGTCGGCCACTCGTCCTGCCGCAGTATGCGCAGCTCCGTCGTACGGTCGGTCCCGTCAGTGCTCATGGAGCCATGATTACCCGGGCAATGAGGGACGAGCCAGGGAATTTCCCTCGGCGGCCCGCACAACGGCCCCGCGTGGGATTCACTGTGAACTCTGGCCTCGGACGGGGGACAAGTGGTACCTCCCGTGCCAAGCGCCTGCTCCGATGGATAGGGTCCCGAACTGATGGCAGCAGGACGACAGCGGCGTGCGGAAGCCGACACGTTCACGGCCCGGTTGAAGAAGCAGTGGCACCGGGCCCGCGTCGCGCTGCGCAAATCGGCCGTCGACTACTTCCGCGGCGACGGCTCGGACTGGATCGCCCTGGCCGGGCTGCTGCTGAC
Organism: Streptomyces sp. CRN 30; assembly: GCF_034105845.1. Lineage (NCBI taxonomy): Bacteria > Bacillati > Actinomycetota > Actinomycetes > Kitasatosporales > Streptomycetaceae > Streptomyces > Streptomyces sp. CRN 30. Next base: position 24,344 of record NZ_JAVRHI010000016.1, read on the forward strand.
GGTCCCCGTCATCGCGGCGATCACCATGGTCAACTCCGTCTGGTGCTCCCCGGCCGCGCTGGTCCTGCCCATCGTCGCCGGCGGCCTGCTGCTGCGCCCGGCGAGCCTGCTCGGCCTGTACGCCGCCGCGGCCACCGCCCTCATCGTGGAGTCCGTGCAGCTCGGCCCGTACACCGAGGGGCCCTCCCGAGTCACCCCGGGCGTCGTCCTGGTCGTCGCCGCCTGCGGCTTCTTCGGCCTGCTGATCGCCCAGTTCCGCAGCCGCGTCGGCGTGCCCTGGCGGCGCGGCGGCACCATGCTCTTCGACCTGCGCGAACGCATCCGCGTCCAGAGCAAGCTGCCCAAGCTCCCGCCGGGCTGGCACCGCGAGATGGCGCTGCGCCCGGCCGGCGGCCAGTCCTTCTCCGGCGACTTCGTGGTCGCCGCGCGCACCAACGGCGGCCGGACCCTGGAGGTCGTCCTCACCGACGTCTCCGGCAAGGGCATGGACGCGGGCTCCCGCGCCCTGCTGCTCTCCGGTGCCTTCGGCGGCCTCCTCGGCAGCCTGCCCCCGCACGCCTTCCTCCCGGCCGCCAACGGCTACCTGCTCCGCCAGGACTGGGACGAGGGGTTCGCCACCTCCATCCACCTCGTCCTGGACCTCGACTCCGGCGACTACGAGCTGTACACCGCCGGCCACCCGCCGGGCCTCCAGCTCAGCGCGGGCACCGGCCGCTGGGAGGAGAAGGCCGCCGAGGGGCCACTGCTCGGCGTGTACGACGGCGCGCAGTTCGACCCGGTCAAGGGGTCGCTGCGCTCCGGCGACGTGCTGATGCTGTTCACGGACGGCCTGGTGGAGACCTCCGACCGGGACATCTCCGAGGGCCTGGACCGCCTCACCGGCGAGGCCGACCGCTATGTCGCGGGCGGCTTCCACGGCGCCGCCTGGCACCTGATCGAGGCCGTCGCCAAGGACGTCAACGACGACCGGGCGCTGCTGCTGATCTGCCGGGAGGGCCCCACCACGGCCCAGGCCCAGGCCCAGGCGGCGGGAGGCTGAGCGCCGTGACCGGGACCGAACCCTCCCCGCCGCTCTCCCTCGCCGCGGTCGAGGCCACCGCCCGCGCCGCCCACGAGGGCCGGACGGACAAGGCGGGGCGGCCCTACGCCGAGCACCTGGCGGCCGTCGCCGAGGGCGTCCGGCGCCGGGGCGGCGACGCCGACCAGATCGCGGCGGCCTGGCTGCACGACGCCGTGGAGGACGACGCCCTCAGCCGCGACTGGCTCGCGCGGGCCGCGCTGAGCCCCCGTACCAAGGACATCGTGGACGCCGTGACCAAACGGCCGGGGGAGGGACCCGAGGCGTACGCCGCCCGCGTCCTCGCCGTACCCGGCGCGCTGCTGGTGAAGGAGGCCGACCTGGCGCACAACGCCGACCCGGCCCGCCTCGCGGTCCTGGACGCGGCGGTCCGGACCCGGCTGACCGCGAAGTACGCCCGGATGCGCGCCCTCCTCGGCCTGCCGCCCGGAACCGCCTCCTAGGCGTTCCCGGGTGCCCCGTGGACGGCCCCTAGGCGTGGATCTTCTCCCGGCTGTCCCGCTTGCCGTCCCCGCCGGACTCAGCACCGGCCTTACCACCGGCCTCAGCACCGGCCTCGGCACCGGTCCGGGCCTCCGTACCGGCCTCGGCGCGCTCCCGCTCGCGGGCCAGTTCGGCGGCGTCCCGCTTGAACGCCCACTCCATCCGGGGCTCCATCGCGAACCGGAACACGCGGCGCACGGGCGGCGTGCACAGCAGCGTGACGGCCGCGGCGGCCAGGGCGGTCACGAGAACCTCCCCGGGCGGCGTGCGCAGCCAGGAGTGGTCGAACCAGCCCAGGTAGTCGCCGCCCTTGATCAGGAAGCCGTGCAGCAGGTAGCCGTAGAGCGTGCCCGCGCCGAGCGCCGTGTACCAGCGCTGGCGGCCCGGCACCCAGGCGAAGAAGCAGGCCGTCAGCAGCAGCGAGCAGGCGAAGAGGCCCAGCGTCATGACCGGCCCGGTCCACCAGGGCGCGCCCAGCTCCTGCGCGGAGTCGCGGTGGTAGAACCAGCCGGTGTTCATGCGCGGCACCGACCACCAGCCGACGGCGACCGCCGCGGCGAACACCGGGACCGAGGCGATCCGCACCGACCGGCGCCGCACCCACTGGAAGTGCTCGGCCTTCATGTTCAGGCCCAGCACGAAGAACGGCAGGAACTGCAGTACCCGCTGGAGGTCCAGGTCGTCGCCGATCTCCGGGGAGACGGACGCCAGCACGGCGACGGCCAGCGCGACGGGCAGCGGGTGGCGGACCAGCTTCCAGACCGGCGTGGTCAGCCGCCAGACGAACAGCGCGACCAGGAACCACGTCAGGTACCAGGGGTCGAGCAGGCTGATCTCCTGGTCGGGGCTGTCGCCGACGTAGCGGTTGAAGAGCGAGTACGCCGTCTCGAAGACGACGTAGGGGACGACGACCCCGGTGATCAGCCGCCGCAGCCGGTCCGGGCGCATGTCGAAGCTGCGCGAGAAGAAGCCGGAGATGATGATGAACGCCGGCATGTGGAAGGCGTACACCACCGAGTACAGGCCCTCCAGGACACGGCTGTCGCCCTTGAGCGGCTCCCAGGAGTGGCCCATGGCCACCAGCGCGATCGCCAGGTACTTGGCGTTGTCGAAGAACGCGTCGCGCTGTTTGCCGTTCTGCTGGCGGTGCGGCGGGGACGAGGCAGCGTGGAACATCTGAGGCACCCTAGCGTTGTCCGCGGGAATCAGTAAAACCCTTGTCGTCATTCCTGGATATGGGCCGGTATAAGGCCGTGCGTATCAACGATCCGAACGGCCGGGAGTGTCGGTTCTCCCCTATTCCGCACCCACTTTGTCAGGATTCATCAGGATTAAAGAGGGCGTAAGGCCGCCGTGTCCGCAGGTGTTGATGTGCCGGTGGCAACAATTCGAAATGCCTGCGAACGCGTTGTGTGGACCTGGAAAGGAACCGGTCGAATTACGTGCCCGGCCGGCCCTTCGAATTACTGTGCGGACCACGGCGGTTGAGGTGTGCGGGGCCCGCTGGTGCGGGGCGGACGCGTGGGACACCGACCAGACGATGTGTCAGCCGCCGCATGAGGCGGCCGGGTTGGTGGCACGATGGTCTCTGGCGGGGGTGCGCGAAGCCGCACCTCCGGGCCGGGAGAGCGGACCGATCTAGGGTGTGATCAGTTGTGGCCATTTCACTGTCAGTGGTGCTGCTGTTGGCGATCATCCTGGTGGTGCTCATGCGAGGGGGATCCCTCAAGGCAGGGCCCGCGATCGTGGCGGTGCTCTTCGGCTTCTTCCTCGCCTCCACCGGCATGGCCCCGTCGATCAACCGCTTCATGAACTCGATAGCCGAAACGATCAACTCGATCAGCTTCTGACCGAACGCGTCAGGGCCGGCTTCTGACCGAACGCGCCAGGGCCCGGTTCCGTGGAACCGGGCCCTGGGCCGTGCGTGGAGCGGGCGACGGGAATCGAACCCGCGTAGCTAGTTTGGAAGACTAGGGCTCTACCATTGAGCTACGCCCGCACAGAGCGCGCCGCGAGTCGGTGACCGCGGCACTGGAGGCATCGTAGCGGGTCGGCACGGTTCGCCGCACACCCCGCCGGCGTCCCCACCGGACCTTCACGGGCGCCCGGTGAATACGGAGGTCCGCGGGGCCCGCGGCATGTACCCTACGTGTCGCACCAGACGGGGTGTGGCGCAGCTTGGTAGCGCGTCCGCTTTGGGAGCGGAAGGCCGTGGGTTCAAATCCCGCCACCCCGACCACCCACCGGCCATCCGGCCGATCACCTCGCATGATCGCCTTTTGGGGTGTGCAGGCCCTGCCGTTACTATGCAAGCTGCACGCCCGTGTGTCTCATCCTGTGCAGTCCTTCGGGCGGCGTAACCGGCCGGTCCGCTCTGGTACCGGCCAACCCCAAGAAGTCAGCCACAAGGAGACCGAACCGTGAAGAGCGCCGTGGAGACCCTGAACCCGACTCGGGTTCGGCTCACTGTCGAGGTGCCCTTCGAGGAGCTCAAGGACAGCCTCGACGCGGCGTACAAGAAGATCAACCAGCAGGTCACGGTGAAGGGCTTCCGCAAGGGCAAGATCCCGGCCCGGGTCATCGACCAGCGCTTCGGCCGTGGTGCGGTGCTGGAGGAGGCCGTCAACGACGCCCTCCCGAAGTTCTACACCGACGCCGTCAACGAGGCCGAGGTGGACCCGCTGGGCCAGCCCGAGGTCGACATCACGGAGCTGAAGGACGGCGAGACGCTGAACTTCACCGCCGAGGTCGACATCCGCCCGTCGATCGAGATCCCGGACTTCTCCGGCATCGAGGTCGAGGTGGACCCGGTCGAGGTCAGCGACGAGGACGTGGACAAGGCGGTCGAGCAGCTCCGTGAGCGCTTCGCCTCCACCTCCCCGGTCGAGCGCGCCGCCGCGGACGGCGACGTCGTCACCATCGACCTGGAGGCCAAGGTCGGCGGCGAGGTGCTGGAGGACGGAGTCGCCAGCGGCGTCTCCTACACCATCGGCTCCGGCGAGCTGCTCGACGGCATCGACGACGCCGTGAAGGGCGTCGAGGCCGGTGGCGAGGCCACCTTCACCTCCGAGCTGAAGGGCGGCTCGGCGGCCGGCCAGGAGGCCGAGGTCACCGTCAAGGTCACCCAGGTCGCCCAGCGCGAGCTGCCCGAGCTGGACGACGACTTCGCCCAGCTCGCGTCCGAGTTCGACACGCTGGACGAGCTGAAGGCCGACAGCCGCAAGCGCCTCGCCGACAGCAAGCAGTACGACCAGGCCACCCAGGCCCAGGAGCGCGTGCTCGACAAGCTGCTCGAACTGGTCGAGGTCCCCGTCCCCGAGAAGCTCCTCGCGGACGAGGTCAACACCCGCAAGCACAACCTGGAGCACCACCAGCTCGGCCAGATGGGCCTCGACCTCGCGAAGTACCTGGAGATCCAGGGCAAGACCGAGGAGGAGTTCGAGACCGAGACCCGTGAGGCCGCGGTCAAGGGCATCAAGACCCAGTTCGTCCTCGACGAGCTGGTCAAGCAGGAGAAGCTCAACGTCAACCAGGAGGAGCTCACCGAGCACCTCATGCGGCGCGCGGCCTCCTCCGGCATGTCCCCCGACCAGTTCGCCCAGGCCGTCGTCGAGCAGGGCCAGGTCCCGCTCCTCGTCGGTGAGGTCGCCCGCGGCAAGGCCCTGGCCGTCGTGGTCGAGAAGGCCACGGTCAAGGACACCAACGGCGAGATCGTCGACCTGAGCGACGACGAGGAGGAGGCGGAGGCCGCGGAGGCCGCCGCCGAGACCGCCGTCGACGACGAGGCCGAGGAGAAGGCCGACGACAAGGCCGACGACAAGGCCGGGGAGAAGACCGAGGGCTGATCGGCCCGCGGCGCCTCGCAGACGCAGTCAGGGCCCCGGGGTACGCCCCGGGGCCCTGATGTCTTCCCCCCGCGTCCGCGGCGGCTACGCCCCCGGCGAACAGCCTCGTATCAGGGATTCCCCGGAGGGACCCGCGCGTTAGGGTCCATGAATACCAGGGCAGTGGAGTCTCCGATACGGCTCCAGCAGCCCCGCAGGGAAACGTGAGACGGCCCGGCGCCGTCGTAAGACGAGCAGGTGGATACGTGACGAATCTGATGCCCTCAGCCGCCGGCGAGCCCTCCATCGGTGGTGGCCTCGGCGACCAGGTCTACAACCGGCTGCTCGGCGAGCGGATCATCTTCCTCGGCCAGCCGGTCGACGACGACATCGCGAACAAGATCACCGCACAGCTGCTGCTCCTTGCCGCCGACCCGGACAAGGACATCTTCCTGTACATCAACAGCCCCGGCGGCTCGATCACGGCCGGCATGGCGATCTACGACACCATGCAGTTCATCAAGAACGACGTGGTGACCATCGCCATGGGCCTCGCCGCCTCGATGGGCCAGTTCCTGCTCAGCGCCGGCACCCCCGGCAAGCGCTTCGCCCTGCCGAACGCCGAGATCCTGATCCACCAGCCCTCCGCCGGCCTCGCCGGTTCGGCCTCGGACATCAAGATCCACGCCGAGCGGCTGCTGCACACCAAGAAGCGCATGGCCGAGCTGACGTCCCAGCACACCGGCCAGTCGGTCGAGCAGATCACCCGCGACTCGGACCGCGACCGCTGGTTCGACGCCTTCGAGGCCAAGGAGTACGGCCTCATCGACGACGTCATCCCCACGGCTGCGGGCATGCCGGGCGGCGGCGGCACCGGGGCCTGAGGATCACCCCCCACCGCCACCGGCCGACCGCCCCAGCCCCTTTACAGGAGACACTGTGAACGACTTCCCCGGCAGCGGCCTCTACGACCGCATGCAGGACATGCGCGCCGCCCAGGGCCAGTACACCGGCCCCACGGCCGAGTCCCGCTATGTCATCCCGCGCTTCGTCGAGCGCACCTCGCAGGGCGTGCGCGAGTACGACCCGTACGCGAAGCTCTTCGAGGAGCGCGTGATCTTCCTCGGCGTGCAGATCGACGACGCCTCCGCCAACGACGTCATGGCGCAGCTGCTCTGCCTGGAGTCGATGGACCCCGACCGGGACATCTCGGTCTACATCAACAGCCCCGGCGGCTCCTTCACGGCGCTGACGGCCATCTACGACACGATGCAGTACGTGAAGCCGGACATCCAGACGGTCTGCATGGGCCAGGCGGCCTCCGCCGCGGCCGTCCTGCTCGCCGCCGGCACCCCCGGCAAGCGGATGGCGCTGCCCAACGCCCGCGTGCTGATCCACCAGCCCTACAGCGAGACCGGCCGCGGTCAGGTCTCCGACCTGGAGATCGCCGCCAACGAGATCCTGCGGATGCGTTCGCAGCTGGAGGAGATGCTGGCCAAGCACTCCACCACGGAGATCGACAAGATCCGCGAGGACATCGAGCGCGACAAGATCCTCACGGCCGAGGACGCGCTGAGCTACGGGCTGATCGACCAGATCATCACCACCCGCAAGATGGACAACTCCTCCCTCCGCTAAAGGCGAGGTGGGGGTCCCCTGCTCGAATGCGGTTCGAGAGCTCGGGGGAGTATCGTCTGCCGCCCCTTGGCATGATTTGGCGGGGTTCACGTCAAAGCGAACCGTGCCAAGGGGGGCCCGGACGGGGGGCCCGGCAAGGTACCGTCGGACATAAGGCAGCACCAGGAGTCCACTGGACGTCCACGTCCAGGAGTCTCCCAGGCGAAGGGGAAGCACACCGTGGCACGCATCGGTGACGGCGGCGATCTGCTCAAGTGCTCGTTCTGCGGCAAGAGCCAGAAGCAGGTCAAGAAGCTCATCGCAGGGCCCGGTGTGTACATCTGCGACGAGTGCATCGACCTCTGCAACGAGATCATCGAGGAAGAGCTCGCCGAGACGAGCGAGGTCCGCTGGGAGGAGCTTCCCAAGCCCCGCGAGATCTACGAGTTCCTGGAGGGCTACGTGGTCGGCCAGGAGGCCGCCAAGAAGGCCCTCTCCGTCGCGGTGTACAACCACTACAAGCGGGTCCAGGCCGGGGAGAACGGCGGCGCCCAAGGACGCGACGACGCCATCGAGTTGGCGAAGTCCAACATCCTGCTGCTGGGCCCGACGGGCTCCGGCAAGACCCTGCTGGCCCAGACCCTCGCCCGCATGCTGAACGTCCCGTTCGCGATCGCCGACGCCACGGCGCTCACCGAGGCGGGCTACGTCGGCGAGGACGTCGAGAACATCCTGCTGAAGCTGATCCAGGCGGCCGACTACGACGTCAAGAAGGCCGAGACCGGGATCATCTACATCGACGAGATCGACAAGGTCGCCCGCAAGAGCGAGAACCCCTCGATCACCCGGGACGTCTCAGGCGAGGGCGTCCAGCAGGCCCTGCTGAAGATCCTGGAGGGCACCACCGCCTCGGTGCCGCCGCAGGGCGGGCGGAAACACCCCCACCAGGAGTTCATCCAGATCGACACGACGAACGTGCTGTTCATCGTGGGCGGTGCCTTCGCGGGCCTGGAGAAGATCATCGAGTCCCGGGCCGGCGCCAAGGGCATCGGCTTCGGCGCGCAGATCCGCTCCAAGCGCGAGCGCGACTCCCAGGACCACTTCCAGCAGGTCATGCCGGAGGACCTGGTCAAGTTCGGCATGATCCCCGAGTTCATCGGCCGCCTGCCGGTGCTCACCTCCGTCCACAACCTCGACCGTGAGGCGCTGCTCCAGATCCTCGTCGAGCCGCGCAACGCGCTGGTCAAGCAGTACCAGCGGCTCTTCGAACTCGACGGCGTGGAGCTGGACTTCGAGCGCGAGGCGCTGGAGGCCATCGCCGACCAGGCGATCCTGCGCCAGACCGGCGCCCGCGGCCTGCGCGCCATCATGGAGGAAGTTCTCCAGGGCGTGATGTACGAGGTGCCGTCCCGCAAGGACGTCGCCCGCGTCGTCATCACGGCCGACGTGGTCCTCTCCAACGTCAACCCGACGCTGATCCCGCGGGACTCGCGCGGGCGCGGCTCCGGCGAGCAGAAGACGGCGTAACGCACACCAGAAGGGCCCCGGTCACGACGACCGGGGCCCTTCTGCCGCGCGTACGGCTGGTCACGCCTTGACGCGGACCTCTTCGCGGAGCTTCTTGGTGAGGTCCACCGCGGTCTCCTTGCTGGTGTCCCCGTTGACCTCGCCGGGCGACACCATGGCGATGGTGCTGTGGTCCGCCCAGGCGCAGAACCAGTCCGACTTCTCCTTCTTGGAGAGCGGGTTGGTGCCTGTGGCCTCCTGGCACTTCATCAGCGCGCCGTCGAGGTCGACGGCGACCGGGTCGCCGACGAGCGTCGCCGCGGTGTCAGTGCTGCCGGAGGTGCCGGCGGTGGAACCCTTCGCCGCGGACTTCTTCATCGACGTGAAGAACGAGTCCAGGGCGGCCTCCGGGTCGTCGATCTCCCCATAGGCACCGGCGAACGTGATCGTCGAGAAGTCGTCCGGCACCGAGCTGGGATCGGACGGGTCGTAGCTGTCCATGTCGAACGTCGTGTAGACGCCGAGCGCGGACTTGCCGTTCTTGACGCCGCTCTCCTCCAGCTCCTCGACCGAGTCGCTGTTGCCGCCGCTGGAGTCGGACATCAGGTTGTACTCGCCGCCCAGCACCGTCTTCGGCGTCGTCAGCTTGTGCGCGCCGTCGTCCTCCACGGCGCCCGAGCCGCCGCCCGTGCCGAGCACGAAGTACGCGCCCACGCCGATCGCCGCGACCACCGCGACCGCGCCGATGATGATCCCGGCCTTCTTCTTGCCGCCGCCACCGGGGGGCGGGGGCTGGGGAGCGCCGAAGGGTGCCTGGCCGTAGGGCGGCTGCTGCCCGTACGGGGGCTGCTGTCCGTACGGCGCCTGCTGGCCGTAGGGCGCCTGCTGGCCGTACGGCTGCTGCGGCTGGCCCTGCGGCGGGACGCCCTGCGGGGGCTGCTGCGGGTAGCCGTAGCCGGGCTGGGGCTGGCCCGGCGGCGTCTGCGGCGGGCCGTAGCCGGGCTGCGGCGGGCCGGGCGGCGTCTGCGGGGGCTGCTGGGGGTAACCGTAACCGGGCTGGGGCGCCTGCGGCGGCTGACCGTACGGGCCCGGCTGGCCGTAGGGGCCGGGCTGCTGGGGCTGCCCGCCGTACGGGCCCGGCTGGTGGTGACTCATTCTCTGGGTTCCCCTCCAGATGCTTATGTGTTCCTGACATCCTCACCCAGCCCCGGCGGGCGCAGGGTGGCGGGGGTCGCACCGTTACAAAGAATCGCGTTTCGGGACTGGGTCGTGACACCTCTAAACTGGCCCGGTGACCGAGAACACTCAGCAGCCGCACGCAGCGCCCACGACCGATCTGCCGACCCAGTACACGCCGGCCGACGTAGAGGGGCAGCTGTACGAGCGCTGGGTAGAACGGGGTTACTTCGCCGCCGACGCGAAGAGCGAGAAGCCCCCGTACACCATCGTCATCCCGCCGCCCAACGTCACCGGCTCCCTCCACCTGGGCCACGCCTTCCAGCACACGCTGATGGACGCCCTCACCCGCCGCAAGCGGATGCAGGGCTACGAGGCGCTGTGGCTGCCCGGCATGGACCACGCGGGCATCGCCACCCAGAACAAGGTCGAGCAGCAGCTCGCCGAGGAGGGCAAGTCCCGCCACGACCTCGGCCGCGACGAGTTCGTCCGGCGCGTGTGGCAGTGGAAGGAGGAGTACGGCGGCCGGATCCTCGGGCAGATGCGCCGCCTCGGCGACGGCGTCGACTGGTCCCGTGAGCGCTTCACCATGGACGAGGGCCTCTCCAAGGCCGTCGGCACCATCTTCAAGCGGCTCTACGAGGACGAGCTGATCTACCGCGCCGAGCGCATCATCAACTGGTGCCCGCGCTGTCTCACCGCCATCTCCGACATCGAGGTGGACTACCAGGAGGACGACGGCGAGCTGGTCTCCATCCGCTACGGCGAGGGCGAGGAGACGCTGGTCGTCGCCACCACCCGCGCGGAGACGATGCTCGGCGACACCGCCGTCGCCGTCCACCCCGACGACGAGCGGTACAGGCACCTGGTCGGCAAGCGCGTCAAGCTCCCGCTGACCGACCGCACCATCCCGGTCGTCGCCGACACCCACGTCGACCCCGAGTTCGGCACCGGCGCGGTCAAGGTCACCCCGGCCCACGACCCGAACGACTTCGCGATCGGCCAGCGCCACTCGCTGGAGTCGCTCACCGTCATGGACGAGCGCGGCGTCATCACCGCGCACGGCCCCTTCGAGGGCCTGGACCGCTTCGAGGCGCGCTCCACCATCGTCGCCGCCCTGCGCGAGCAGGGCCGGATCGTCGCCGAGAAGCGCCCCTACGTCCACTCCGTCGGCCACTGCTCGCGCTGCGGCACCACCGTCGAGCCGCGGCTGTCCATGCAGTGGTGGGTCAAGGTCGGCCCGCTCGCCAAGGCGGCCGGCGACGCCGTCCGCGACGGCCGGGTCACGATCCACCCCGAGGACATGTCGAAGCGCTACTTCGACTGGGTCGACAACATGCACGACTGGTGCATCTCGCGCCAGCTGTGGTGGGGCCACCGCATCCCCGTCTGGTACGGCCCGGACGGCGAGATCGTCTGCGTCGGCCCCGACGAGGAGCCGCCGACGGGCGAGGGCTGGCACCAGGAGACCGACGTCCTCGACACCTGGTTCTCGTCGGGCCTGTGGCCGTTCTCCACCCTGGGCTGGCCCGAGGAGACCCCCGACCTCGCGAAGTTCTACCCGACCGACGTCCTCCTGACCGGTCACGACATCATTTTCTTCTGGGTCGCCCGGATGATGATGTTCGGCCTGTACGCCATGGACGGCGAGGTCCCCTTCAAGACCATCGCCCTGACCGGCCTGGTCCGCGACGAGCGCGGCAAGAAGATGTCGAAGTCCTTCGGCAACGTCGTCGACCCGCTGGACTGGATGGACAAGTTCGGCTCCGACGCCGTCCGCTTCACCCTGGCCCGCGGCGCGAACCCGGGTACCGACGTGCCGATCGGCGAGAGCTGGGTCGACGCGTCCGGCAAGTTCGCCAACAAGATCTGGAACGCGACGCGCTTCGCGATGATGAACGGCGCCACGGTCGAGGGCCCGCTGCCGGACGTCTCCGCGATGTCCCCCACGGACCGCTGGATCCTCTCCCGGCTGAACACCACGGTCGCCGAGGTGGACGCCTACTACGAGGACTACCAGTTCGCGAAGTTGTCCGACGCCCTCTACCACTTCGCGTGGGACGAGGTCTTCGACTGGTACGTGGAGCTGTCCAAGACCACGTTCCAGGCGGGCGGCGAGCCGGCCGAGGTCAGCAAGCGCGTCCTCGGCGAGGTCCTCGACGTCACGCTGCGGCTGCTGCACCCGGTCGTGCCGTTCGTCACCGAGGTCCTGTGGACCACGCTGACCGGCGGCGAGTCGGTCGTCATCGCCGACTGGCCGGCCGCTGTGTCCGTTCCTGGGGCTGACGCCCCGGGCGGCTTCCGTGACGCCGGCGCCGAGCGGGAGATCGAGTCGCTCCAGTCCTGCATCACCGAGGTCCGCCGCTTCCGCCACGACCAGGGCCTCCAGCCCGGCCAGCGGGTCCCGGCCCGGCTGTCGCTGGACGGCACGGCCCTCGCCACGCACGAGGCGGCGATCCGCCAGCTCCTGCGGCTCCAGCCGGAGGGCGAGGAGTTCACTGCCACGGCGACGCTGCCGATCGCCGGCGTGGAGGTGGCGCTGGACCTCTCCGGCACCATCGACGTCACCGCCGAGCGCAAGCGGCTGGCGAAGGACCTCGCCGCCGCGGAGAAGGAGAAGGCCCAGGCCACGGCCAAGCTGGGCAACGAGGCGTTCCTGGCGAAGGCCCCCGACCAGGTGGTCGACAAGATCCGCGGCCGGCTGGCCAAGGCGAAGGAGGACATCACCCGCATCCAGGGCCAGCTGGAGCGCCTGCCGCAGGCGTAGGCGTTCCGCGCGGTTCCCCGCGACCCTGAGAAACGGGCGCGGAGCCGTAGACCGGCACGGCCCCGCGTCCCTGAGGAACGGGCGCGGGGCCGTGCCGGTCTGCGGCTGCGCCGCGTCGGCGCGACAGCAGCCACCCGCACGACCCGTACCCGCCCGCGGAGGCCAGCCCCCTCCCCGGGAGCCGCACTCCGTAGACTGGGCGCGTGAGCGACATCCCGGGCGAGAACGACCAGCCAGACCCCGCCGACCCCCTCGACTCCTTCGACGAGATCATCGACGCGGAGACCACCCGCGACCCCGACCTCGCGGTCATCGAGGCCGGCAGCCGCACCCTCCGTACCCAGGGCGGCCCGCCGCAGTCCGACATCCCGGCCCGCCCCGAGGACCCCGAGGTCGACGCGGCCCTGCGCGAGGTCGAGGCGGACCTCGCCACCCGCTGGGGCGAGACCAAGCTGGAGCCCAGCGTCGCCCGCATCGCCGCCCTGATGGACGTCCTCGGCGAGCCCCAGCGCTCGTACCCGTCGATCCACATCACCGGCACCAACGGCAAGACCTCCACGGCCCGCATGATCGAGGCGCTGCTCGGCGCCTTCGATCTGCGCACCGGCCGGTACACCTCGCCGCACGTGCAGTCGATCACCGAGCGGATCAGCCTGGACGGCGCGCCGATCGCCGCCGAGCGGTTCATCGAGACCTACCGGGACATCCAGCCGTACGTCGAGATGGTCGACGGACAGCAGGAGTACCGGCTCTCCTTCTTCGAGGTGCTCACCGGCATGGCGTACGCCGCCTTCGCGGACGCGCCCGTGGACGTCGCCGTCGTCGAGGTCGGCATGGGCGGCAGCTGGGACGCCACCAACGTCATCGACGGGGATGTCGCCGTCGTCACCCCCATCGACCTGGACCACACCGACCGGCTCGGCGACACCACGGCCGAGATCGCCGCGGAGAAGGCCGGCATCGTCAAGCAGGACGCCACGGTGATCCTGGCGCAGCAGCCGGTGGACGCCGCCCAGGTGCTGCTGAAAAGGGCCGTCGACGTGGACGCCACCGTCGCCCGCGAGGGCCTGGAGTTCGGCGTCGTCGCCCGGGAGGTCGCCGTCGGCGGACAGCTTCTCACCCTGCGCGGCCTGGGCGGCGAGTACACCGACGTGTACCTGCCGCTGCACGGCGCGTACCAGGCGCACAACGCGGCCGTGGCGCTCGCCGCCGTCGAGGCGTTCTTCGGCGTCGGCTCCCAGCGGCCCGACCCGCTGGACGCCGACGCCGTGCGCAAGGCGTTCGCCGCGGTCGCCTCGCCGGGCCGCCTCGAGGTCGTACGGCGCTCCCCGACGGTCGTGCTGGACGCCGCGCACAACCCGGCCGGCGCGCGGGCGACAGCGGCGGCGGTGGGGGAGGCGTTCCAGTTCAGCCGCCTCATCGGTGTCGTCGGGGCGAGCGCCGACAAGAACGTACGGGGGCTCCTCGAAGCCTTCGAGCCGGTCTTCGCCGAGGTCGTCGTCACCCAGAACTCCAGCCACCGCGCGATGGACGCCGACGCGCTGGCGGCGATCGCCGTCGAAATCTTCGGCGACGAGCGCGTCCAGGTGGAGCCACGGCTCCCGGACGCGCTGGAGGCGGCCATCACGCTGGCCGAGGAAGAGGGCGAGTTCACCGGCGGCGGTGTCCTCGTCACCGGTTCCGTCATCACGGTCGGCGAGGCCCGACTGCTGCTGGGAAGGGGTTGACCAGCCCGTGCGTACGCTCTGTTCCTCGACCCTGATCGGCGAGTTCTTCGTCATCGGCTTCGCCGGTCTGGTCGCGATGAAACAGTCGGACCTCTCCATGGGGACGGTGTGGACGGTCTGCGGCATCGCGATGTTCCTGTGCGTGGCGCTGTGCGGGATGGTCACCCGTCCGGCCGGGGTCGCGCTGGGCTGGGCCCTGCAGATCGCCCTGGTCGCGTCCGGCTTCGTCGTCCCGACGATGTTCGTCCTCGGTGTCGTCTTCGGCGGCCTGTGGTGGGCGTCGGTGCACTACGGCGGCAAGATCGACGAGGCGAAGGCGAGGTTCGCGGCACAGGCGGAGGTGTGACCTGTGGCCTGGGTCGCGCGTTGACGCTTGCGGCGCCCGGTCGACTCCGCGTCCGCGGAGATGGTCCCGGCTTTCCCTTGTGCTCAGCGTATTGCTGATCGTGCTCCCCGCGGTCGCGGGGCTCCGTTCGACCGGTCCGGGCGCCACCCCTCTTCCGTGACCCGGTAGCCTCGGGCCAAGCGTCCCTCTGGCCTGCAAGGAGCCGTATTCCATGACCACCCAGCGCACTCTCATCCTTCTGAAGCCGGACACTGTCCGTCGTTCGCTGGTGGGTGAAGTCATCGGGCGTATCGAACGCAAGGCCGATTGGAAGATTAAGGCGCTCGAACTGCGGCACCTGGACCGCGCCACGCTCGAACAGCATTACGCCGAGCACGTCGGACGCCCCTTCTACGAGCCACTGGTGGAGTTCATGCTCTCCGGCCCGGTCGTGGCCCTGGTCGTCGAAGGTGAGCGGGTCATCGAGGGAGTGCGCGCGCTCGCCGGTCCCACCGACCCGATCGCCGCCGCGCCCGGCTCCATCCGCGGCGACTACGGCGTCATCGTCCGGGAGAACCTGATCCACGCCTCCGACTCCGAGGAGTCCGCCGAGCGCGAGCTGAAGATCTTCTTCCCGGGCCGGGTCTGACGGCCGGGCCCGGCGAAAGGCCCAGTAAATTTTTTCTGACGGCACGTCAGTCGGACGTACCCTCTGACCAGGGCGGCCGTGTCATAACGGCCGCCCTGCGGCATATGCGTGCCGATCGGGGGAACGTTTGCCTCCATCGGCCCGTCTCCACAAGCGAGGCGGGACGTCATCTGCTGACAATGGCGAAGACCCTCGCGCAGTGTTCGCGAAAGCGCGTCTACGATGGAAGCCTTCACGTCACTGCACCCACCTCGCCGACCTGAAAAGCCCTCAAAAGCTCGCGGGAAGGCCAGTCGAATCCTGATGGGGAACTCAATGTCGTTCATCGGCCGTGACATGGCTGTCGACCTCGGGACCGCCAACACGCTGGTGTACGTCAGGGGTCGTGGGATCGTACTCAACGAGCCGTCCGTCGTCGCGATCAACACCAACACCGGTGGCATCCTCGCGGTCGGTGCCGAAGCGAAGAAGATGATCGGGCGCACGCCCGGCAACATCGTTGCCGTGCGGCCGCTGAAGGACGGTGTCATCGCCGACTTCGAGATCACCGAGCGGATGCTCCGCTACTTCATCCTGAAGATCCACAAGCGGAGGTATCTGGCCCGTCCGCGCGTCGTCGTCTGTGTGCCCTCCGGCATCACCGGTGTCGAGCGCCGTGCCGTCATCGAGGCGTCGTCCCAGGCCGGCGCCCGCCAGGTGCACATCATCGAGGAGCCCATGGCCGCGGCCATCGGCTCCGGCCTGCCGGTCCACGAGGCCACGGGCAACATGGTGGTCGACATCGGCGGCGGCACCACGGAGGTCGCGGTCATCTCCCTCGGCGGCATCGTCACCGCCCAGTCCATCCGCGTCGCGGGCGACGAACTGGACAACGCGATCATCCAGCACATCAAGAAGGAGTACTCCCTCCTCCTGGGTGAGCGGACGGCCGAACAGATCAAGATCACGATCGGTTCGGCGTACGACCTCGACTCTGACGAGCACACCGAAATCCGCGGCCGGGACCTGGTGTCCGGGCTGCCCAAGACCGTCGTCATCTCCGCCGGCGAAGTGCGCAAGGCGATCGAGGAACCGGTCAACGCCATCGTCGACGCCGTCAAGACGACCCTCGACAAGTGTCCGCCGGAGCTGTCCGGCGACATCATGGACCGAGGAATCGTTCTGACCGGCGGCGGAGCGCTGCTGCGCGGCCTCGACGAGCGGCTGCGCCGGGAGACCGGAATGCCGATCCACATCGCCGAGGACCCGCTGGACAGCGTCGCGCTCGGCTCCGGCAAGTGCGTCGAGGAGTTCGAGGCGCTCCAGCAGGTGCTGGACGCCCAGCCGCGCAGATGACGTAACGCTTCGGTTCCGCCGTACGAGACGATCTCCTCTCGTGCGGCGGATCGTTGATATAGAGACACCAGAGGAACGTCAGGGTCCGAACGTCAGGGTCCGGAAGTCTTTCCGACGCCTCCGCCTCCCTGATTTCTCCCAGTTCCCCGAATTTCACATGTTTCCCGAATTCCGACGAGGAAGGCACGGCCGCCGCACGTGAGGGACACGAAAGAGAGCCGGCTGCTCCTGGTGCTGCTGATCGCCGTGGCGTTCGCGCTGATCACGGTGGACATCCGTGGCGGGGAGGACTCCCCGGTCGACGGTGCCCGGCAGGCAGCGGCCACCGTGTTCGGTCCGATCGAGAACGGGGTGTCGTCCGCCGTCGACCCCGTCGGCAACGCGATCTCCGCGATCCGGGCCTCCGGTGACCGCCACGACCGGCTCGCGCGGCTGGAGGAGGAGAACGCGGCCCTGAAGGCGAAGCTCGGCAGCGACGAACGCGGCCGCAGCCGCCTCGCCCAGCTCGACAAGATGCTCAAGCTCGCCGGCGAGGGCCAGTACGGCATCAAGGGCGCCCAGGTCATCGGTATAGGAGCGGCCCAGGGCTTCTCCTGGACCGTCACCGTGGACATCGGCAGCAACGACGGCATCAAGCGCGACATGACCGTCCTCAACGGCGACGGGCTCGTCGGCCGCGTCACCACCGTCGGCCCCGACTCCTCCACCGTGCTGCTCGCCAGCGACCCCGACTTCACCGTCGGCACCCGTATGGAGTCCGGCGACGAACTCGGCTTCGCCTCCGGGCAGGGCGACCGCCCGCTCCGCGTCGAACTGCTCAACGGCAAGGCCGAGGTGAAGAAGGGAGACCGGCTCGTCACCTTCGGCTCCCAGGCCGACAAGCCGTTCGTGCCCGGCGTCCCGGTCGGTGTCGTCTCCCGCGTCGACCCCTCCGGCGGCGACCTCACCCGCACCCTCTACGTCACGCCGTACGTCGGCTTCACCAAGCTCGACATCGTCGGCGTCGTCGTCCAGGCACCCGAGAAGGACCCGCGCGACACGGTGCTCCCGGACAAGCCGAAGCCGACCCCCGTGCCCACCGTGACGGTGACCGCGACGCCGCCCGGCGAGGCGGCCGGGGACGGCCAGTTCCAGCCCGAGCCCGAGCAGTAGGAGCCTGAACCCCATGCGCGTCAACCGGATCCTGCTGTCCGCCGCCCTGGTCGTCGTCGCCCTGGTGCTCCAGGTCAGTGTGCTGGCCCGGCTCCACCTGCCCGGCGCCGTCCCCGATCTGATGCTCCTCGTCGTCCTCGGCCTCGCCCTGGTCTACGGCCACACCGGCGGCGCCCTCGTCGGCTTCGGCGCCGGCCTCCTCGCCGACCTCGCGCCACCCGCCGACCACGCCGCCGGCCGCTACGCCCTGGTGCTGTGCGTCATCGGCTACCTGGCCGGTCTCGCCAAGCCCGACAACGGCCGGCTGAAGTCCGCGACCGGCCCCATGGTCGTCGTGGTCGGCGCCGCCCTCGGCTCCACCCTGCTCTACGCGGGCGTCGGCGCCCTGGTCGGCGACACCGCCGCCCGCCACGTCGGCCTCGGCGGCCTGCTGTTCACCGCCGCCCTCTACGACCTGCTGCTCGCCCCCTTCGTGGTCCCCGGGATCATGGCCCTGGCCCGCCGCGCGGAGAACGACCCGCTCGCCGAGACCAGCTCCGCCGCCCAGACCACCGACATCTCCTCCGGCTGGCTCTCCGGCGGCACCGGGCTGCGCATCGGCGGCCAGCGCGACGGACTCCGCGGCGGCCTGCGGATGAAGACGATCCGCGCCCGCACCGCACGGGCCGGACGGATCAAGGGGGTCAAGCGGCTGTGACGGCAGGAGGATTCACCCGGACGGGGGAGGGCCGGAGAGGAACCCCTCCTCGGCGGCCGGGCGTTCAACACTCGTACAGGCTCACGAGGCACTCGTACACGCTCGCGCGTCACCCGCTCACGGGCCACACGCACACGCACACGCGTCACACGCACACGCATCTCACGCACCCGCACACGCACACGTTTTCGGTTTCCGAGAGGGGGAGGCAGCCGCAGTGACCAACATTCCCGAGACCGGGCGGAGCACCCGCGTCCAGATCCGCCTCGTCGTCATCCAGGTTCTCGTGCTCTCCCTCCTCGGCACCCTCGGCGGCCGCCTCTGGTACCTCCAGATCCGCCAGGGCGACGAGTACGCGGCAAAAGCCTCCGGGAACCACGTCCAGCAGGTCGTCCAGCCCGCCGTCCGCGGCTCCATCCTGGACGCCCGCGGCGTGGCCCTCGCGGACAACGAGACCCGTCTCGTCGTCTCCGCCTCCCGCACCGACCTGCTGAAGATGAAGGACGACGGCGACGCCGTCCTCACCAAGCTCGCCGGGGTCCTCGGCATGAAGCCGCAGGAAGTCAAGGAGAAGGTCCGCCTCTGCGACGCCGAGACCCCCCAGCCCTGCTGGAACGGCTCGCCTTACCAGCCCATCCCCATCACCGACGAGGCCACCGCCAAGCAGGCCCTGCAGATCCGCGAGCGCGCCGAGGACTTCCCCGGCATCACCGCCGAACCCGAGGCCGTCCGCCGCTACGCCGCCCCCGGCCAGGCCAACACCGCCCAGGTCCTCGGCTACCTCTCCCCGGTCACCGACGACGAGATCCAGCAGGCCCAGGACACCGACTCGCCCTACCTCCGCTCCGACCAGGTCGGCCGCAGCGGCCTGGAGCGCCAGTACGACAAGGCGCTGCGCGGCAAGGCCGGCGTCACCCGCTACGAGGTCGACAACCTCGGCCGCGTCATCGGCGAGGCCGAGTCCGACGCCGCCCAGCCCGGCGACAACCTCGTCACCAGCATCGACTCCCGAGTCCAGCGCATCGCCGAGTACGAGCTGAACGAGGCGATGAAGGCCGCCCGCAAGGAGTTCGACCGCAACACCAACGAGAACTACAAGGCCGACTCCGGCGCGGTCGTCGTGATGGAGGCCAAGACCGGCCGCGTCGTCGCCATGGCGTCCAACCCCAGCTACGACCCCAACGCGTGGGTGGGCGGCATCTCCGCCGCCGACTACAAGAAGCTCACCGGCAAGAGCAGCAACTACCCGCTGCTCAACCGCGCCATCCAGGGCCAGGCCGCCCCCGGCTCGATCTTCAAGGTGGTCTCCACCTCCGCCGCCGTGGAAGCCGGCTACGACTTCGACGGCGGCTACGACTGCTCCAGCTCCTACAGCGTCGGCGGCCAGGTCTTCAAGAACTTCGAGTCCGCGAACTACGGCTCCATCAGCCTCGGCCGCGCCCTGGAGGTCTCCTGCGACACCGTCTTCTACCGCCTCGCGCACGAGGAGTGGAAGAAGGACGGCGGCATGGACGGCAAGAAGGCCAACGACTACTTCTACAAGGCCGCTCACCAGTTCGGCCTCGGCGAGGAGACCGGCATCGACCTCCCCAACGAGGTCACCGGCCGCGTCCCCGACCGCCAGTGGAAGCAGGACTACTGGAAGGCCAACAAGGACGCCTGGTGCAAGACCGGCAAGAAGGACGGCTCGTACGTGGAGAAGATCGCGTACGAGAACTGCCTCGAAGGCAACAAGATGCGCGCCGGTGACGCCATCAACTACTCCATCGGCCAGGGCGACACCCTCGTGACGCCGATACAGATGGCGACGATCTACTCCGCCATCTCCAACGGCGGCACCCTCTACACCCCCTCCATCGGCAAGGCCGTCATCAGCGCCGACGGCAAGAACACCGAGGAGATCGAGCCCGAGTCGCACGGCAAGCTGCCGATAGACAAGACCACGCTGGGCAAGATGGACGCCGCCCTCGCGGGCGTCGCCACCAACGGAACGGCCGCCTGGCGGTTCCAGGGCTGGCCGCAGGACGAGATCCCGATGCACGCCAAGACCGGTACCGCGGAGGTCCACGGCAAGCAGACGACGTCCTGGTTCGCCACGTACACCGAGGACTACGCGATCGTCATGACGATCTCCCAGGGCGGCACCGGCTCCGGCGCCTCCGGTCCGGCCGTCCGCAACATCTACGACGCGCTGTACGGCGTCTCCGACGACGGCGCCGTCGACAAGAAGAAGGCGCTGCTCTCCACCCCGCAGAAGAGCCTGCCGAAGGTCAAGACCGACGGGACCATCGCCTCGCCGAAGGTCTCCGAGGACCCGGTCAAGGACCAGCAGGCCACCGAGAAGGACGAGTACGCCCCGATCGACGGCCAGGACCAGGGCGCGACCGTCGGCAACCAGCAGAACGCGGGCCGCGAGACCCGCCGCCGACGGCGCGGCGGCTGCCGGGACCGCAACCGTCGAAGGGTGCGCACATGACCGGGGCGAACGGCTTCCAGGTCTCCGGCTACGGCCCCGAGCGCGCGGGCTGGACCCGCGTCTTCGCCCGCGACTCGGTGGCCCGCAGGCTCGACTGGCCGATACTGCTGGCCGCGGGCGCCCTGTCCTTGATGGGCACCCTGCTCGTCTACTCGGCCACCCGCAACCGCACCGAGCTGAACCAGGGCGACCAGTACTACTTCCTCCTGCGCCACCTGCTCAACACCGGCATCGGCCTGACGCTGATGATCGCCATAGTGTGGGTCGGCCACCGCGCGCTGCGCACGGCCGTGCCGATCCTCTACGGCGCGTCCCTCTTCCTGATCCTGCTGGTCCTCACGCCGCTCGGCTCGACCATCAACGGTGCCCACTCCTGGATCAAGCTCCCCGGCGGCTTCTCCCTCCAGCCGTCGGAGTTCGTCAAGCTCACCATCATCCTCGGCATGGCGATGCTGCTGGCCACCCGCGTCGACGCGGGCGACAAACAGCACCCCGACCACCGCACGGTCCTCCAGGCGCTCGGCCTCGCCGTCGTGCCCATGCTCATCGTGATGCTCATGCCCGACCTCGGCTCGGTCATGGTCATGGTGGTCATCGTGCTCGGCGTGCTGCTCGCCTCCGGCGCCTCCAACCGCTGGATCTTCGGACTGCTCGGCGCGGGCACCATCGGCGCCCTCGCGGTCTGGCAGCTCGGCATCCTGGACGACTACCAGATCAACCGGTTCGCCGCCTTCGCCAACCCCGAGCTGGACCCCGCGGGTGTCGGCTACAACACCAACCAGGCCCGCATCGCCATCGGCTCCGGCGGCCTCACCGGCTCCGGTCTCTTCCACGGCTCGCAGACCACCGGCCAGTTCGTGCCCGAGCAGCAGACCGACTTCGTCTTCACCGTCGCCGGCGAGGAACTGGGCTTCGTCGGCGCCGGACTGATCATCCTGCTCCTCGGCGTGGTCCTGTGGCGGGCCTGCCGCATCGCCCGCGACACCCCCGACCTCTACGGCACGGTCGTCGCCGCGGGGATCGTCGCCTGGTTCGCGTTCCAGGCGTTCGAGAACATCGGGATGACCTTGGGCATCATGCCGGTGACCGGCCTGCCGCTCCCGTTCGTCTCCTACGGCGGCTCGTCGATGTTCTCCGTATGGATGGCGGTGGGACTGCTGCAGTCGATCACCGTCCAACGGCCCATGTCGGCGTGAGGGCGGCGGTCATCCCCACGAGGGGGTGACCGGCGCCCCCCGCCGGGTACGTAGGCCCCATGGCGGACATCAAGCGTGAGATCGAGCGGAAGTACGAGGCTGACGACGGACTCCCCGACCTGACCGGCGCGGCCGGCGTCGCGGCGGTCCACGACAAGGGCGTGACCCACCTCGACGCCACCTACTACGACACCGCCGACGAGCGCCTCGCGGCCCGCGGCGTCACCCTGCGGCGCCGCACCGGGGGCTCCG
Source organism: Streptomyces sp. CRN 30 (assembly GCF_034105845.1). Classification (NCBI taxonomy): domain Bacteria; kingdom Bacillati; phylum Actinomycetota; class Actinomycetes; order Kitasatosporales; family Streptomycetaceae; genus Streptomyces; species Streptomyces sp. CRN 30. The sequence continues at coordinate 46,604 of NZ_JAVRHI010000016.1, forward strand.
ACGCCGGCTGGCACCTGAAACTGCCCGTCGCCCCCGGGACCCGCGACGAGATCCGGGCACCCCTGTCCGACACCGTCCCCGAGGAACTCCTCGCACTGGTCCGCTCCCGAGTCCGCGGCCACGAGCTGCTCCCCGTGATCCGGCTGCGCTCCGACCGCGACGTACACCACCTCCTCGACGCGGAGGGGCGGATGCTCGCCGAGGCCAGCGTGGACGCCGTGCACGCCGAGCGGCTCAGCGGCGGCGTCGGCGACGTCCGCTGGACCGAGATCGAGGTGGAGCTGGCCGACGACGGCGACCCGGCCTTCCTCGACAAGGTGGAGAAACGACTGCGCAAGGCGGGCGTCCGCCCGTCCGCCGCCTCCTCCAAACTGGGCCGCGCCCTGGCGGAGACCGCCCCCGACCGGACCCGCGGGCCCGCTCCGGCCGGGAAGCCGGTCACCGCCGGCGACCACGTCCTGGCGTACGCGCGCGCCCAGCGGGACGCGATCGTCGAGCTCGACCCGGCCGTCCGCCGGGACGCCGAGGACTCGGTGCACAGCATGCGGGTCGCGACGCGCAGGCTCCGCTCCACCTTCAAGTCGTTCCGCGCGGTCCTCGACCGGTCCGTCACCGACCCGGTCGGCGACGAGCTGAAGTGGCTCGCCGGCGTCCTCGGCGAGGACCGGGACCGCGAGGTGCTGACCGAGCGGCTGACGGCCGGGCTCGACGCGGTGGACCCCGGCCTCGTCCACGGCCCGGTCGGCGAACGCCTGCGGAACTGGTCCGGCGCCGAGCACGGCGGCGCCCGCGGCCGGCTCACCGGCGTCCTGGACTCCCGCCGCTACCTCGACCTGCTCGACACCCTGGACGCGCTGATCGCCGACCCGCCGCTGCTCAAAGCCGCCGGGAAGGACCCGGGCCCGGTCGTCGCCGGGGCCGTCGAGAAGGACTTCGCCAAGGTCACCGCCCTGGTCGAGCAGGCACTCGGCACGGACCCCGGTGCGGAGCGCGACCTCGCCCTGCACGACGCGCGCAAGAAGACCAAGCGCACCCGGTACGCGGCGGAGGCCGCCGAACCGGCGCTCGGCAAGCCCGCCAAGAGCATGGTCAAGACCATGAAGGCGCTGCAGAACCTGCTCGGCGAACACCAGGACAGCGTGATGGCGCGCGAGACCCTGCGCGAGCTGGCCGCGGTCGCCCACGCGGCGGGGGAGAGCGCCTTCACCTACGGTGTGCTGTTCGGCCGCGAGGACGGCCGGGCGGCCGATGTGGAGGCCCGGCTGCCCGGCCACTGGGACGAGGTCAAGGACGCGGCGGCGGACCTCTGAGCCGGCCCGGGACGTCACCGCGTGCGGGCGGCCCGTCCCGGGCGCGTTAGGCTAGATGGTCACCCCTGTCGGCCCGGCTCCGCCAGACCAGCTCTGGCGGCGCGGTGCCGACGGTCCGGTTCTTGTCAGTTCCGTCCAGCTCACGAAGGTGCGCGACATGTCTGCCGAAGTCGCCGCGGCCGCGGAATCCGTGTTCCCGCAGCTCGAAGCTCTGCTCCCGCACGTGCAGAAGCCGATCCAGTACGTCGGCGGAGAACTCAACTCCACGGTCAAGAACTGGGACGAGTGCGACGTCCACTGGGCGCTGATGTACCCGGACGCCTACGAGGTCGGCCTGCCCAACCAGGGCGTCATGATCCTCTACGAGGTGCTCAACGAACAGCAGGGCGTCCTCGCCGAGCGCACCTACAGCGTGTGGCCGGACCTGGAGGCACTGATGCGGGAGCACCGGGTCCCGCAGTTCACCGTGGACAGCCACCGCCCGGTGAAGGCCTTCGACGTCTTCGGTCTGTCCTTCTCCACCGAGCTGGGCTACACCAACATGCTCGCCGCCCTCGACCTCGCGGGCATCCCGCTGGAGGCCAAGGACCGCGGTATCGACGACCCGGTCGTCCTGGCCGGCGGCCACGCCGCGTTCAACCCCGAGCCGATCGCGGACTTCATCGACTGCGCCGTGATCGGCGACGGCGAGCAGGCGGTCCTGGAGATCACCGCGATCGTCCGCGCCTGGAAGGCGGAGGGCCGCCCCGGCGGCCGCGAGGAACTCCTCTTCCGCCTGGCCCGCACGGGTGGCGTCTACGTCCCCGGCTTCTACGACGTCGAGTACCTCGCGGACGGCCGTATCGCCCGAGTCGTCCCCAACCGCTCCGGCGTCCCGTGGCGCGTCTCCAAGCACACGGTGATGGACCTCGACGAGTGGCCCTACCCCAAGCAGCCCCTCGTCCCGCTCGCCGAGACCGTCCACGAGCGCATGTCGGTCGAGATCTTCCGCGGCTGCACCCGCGGCTGCCGCTTCTGCCAGGCCGGCATGATCACCCGCCCGGTCCGCGAGCGCTCCATCACCGGCATCGGCGAGATGGTGGAGAAGGGCCTCAAGGCGACGGGCTTCGAGGAGGTCGGCCTCCTGTCGCTGTCCTCGGCGGACCACTCCGAGATCGGCGACATCGCCAAGGGCCTGGCCGACCGCTACACCGAGGACAAGATCGGCCTCTCCCTCCCCTCCACCCGGGTCGACGCCTTCAACATCGACCTCGCCAACGAGCTGACCCGCAACGGCCGCCGCTCCGGCCTCACCTTCGCCCCCGAGGGCGGCTCGGAGCGCATCCGCAAGGTCATCAACAAGATGGTCTCCGAGGACGACCTGATCCGGACCGTCGCGACCGCCTACGGCAACGGCTGGCGCCAGGTGAAGCTCTACTTCATGTGCGGCCTGCCGACCGAGACCGACGACGACGTCCTCCAGATCGCCGACATGGCCACCCGCGTCATCGCCAAGGGCCGCGAGGTCTCCGGCGCGAACGACATCCGTTGCACGGTCTCCATCGGCGGTTTCGTCCCCAAGCCGCACACCCCCTTCCAGTGGGCGCCCCAGCTCTCCGCCGAGGAGACCGACGCCCGGCTGCAGAAGCTGCGCGACAAGATCCGCGGCGACAAGAAGTACGGCCGCTCCATCGGCTTCCGCTACCACGACGGCAAGCCCGGCATCGTCGAGGGCCTGCTCTCCCGCGGCGACCGCCGCACCGGCGCGATCATCCGCGCCGTCTACGAGGACGGCGGCCGCTTCGACGGCTGGCGCGAGCACTTCTCCTACGACCGCTGGATGGCCTGCGCCGACAAGGCCCTGGCCCCCTTCGGCGTGGACGTCGACTGGTACACCACCCGCGAGCGCTCCTACGAGGAGGTCCTGCCCTGGGACCACCTGGACTCCGGCCTGGACAAGGACTGGCTCTGGGAGGACTGGCAGGACGCCCTCGACGAGACGGAGGTGGACGACTGCCGGTGGACGCCCTGCTTCGACTGCGGGGTGTGCCCGCAGATGGACACCTCCATCCAGATCGGCCCCACCGGCAAGAAGCTGCTGCCGCTGACCGTGAAGAACGCGGGGGCCGCGGCGGTGGGCGGCGGGCACACGCACTGAGCCGGTGAGCCGGTGGGCCGGTGAGCTGGTGAGTCGGCGAGCCGGGTGTGGCGGTGCGTGGTGACAAAGCGGGCGTAGGGGTCTTTTCGGGGCGGTGAGTCGGGGCACCCTGCTCCTATGGTCCGTCCCGTTCCGCCCGGTGTGCCGTCGCGGCTGCTGGCTCCAGAGCCGGTGAGTGCCGCGCTGGCCAGGCGTTTCGTGCGGTCGGTCCTCGGTGACGTCGCCGCGGGGACGGCCGACACGGCCGAGCTGCTGACCGGTGAGCTGGTGACCAACGCGGTGATCCACGCCCGTACCGAGATCGAGGTACGGGCGTGGGCCGTCGACGGGCAGGCGCACGTGCGGGTCAGCGACGCCTGCCCGGAGCGCGGTCTCCTCCCGCACGCACCGCGCCCCTACGCCTGCACCGGCTGGGGGCTGGGGCTGGTCGAGGAACTGGCCACCGGCCTCGGTGTGCACACCGAGGCCGGCCGCAAGACCGTCTGCTTCGAGGTGTGGCCCGAGGCGCCCACACCGCCGCCGTCCGTGCGGGAGACGGTGGTGCCGCCCGGCCCGTCCCTGACCGTGACGCTGAGCGACATCCCGTACGCCCTGTACGGAGCGGCCCGGCAGCACAGTGAGGGGCTGCTGCGCGAACTGCTGCTGGCCGGCTGCGAGACCGGCGGCCGGACCGGGGTGAGCGACGAGGAACTGCTCGTCGCGCGGGACATGATTCACACGGTCTCCGCGAGCATGACGGCGGAGGTGGAGCAGGAGACCCCGGACAGCTCGACGTTCTCCCTGCTGGTGGGGTTCCCGGCGGACGCCGCACCCGGTGTGGCGACCCTGCGCCGGGTCCTCGACCGGGCCGACGCGGCGGCGCTCCGCGGTGACCTGCTCGCCCTGCCCGCCCTGCCGCAGATCCGTGCCTTCCGGCACTGGCTGCTCGACCAGATCGCCGGGCAGCTCTCCGGCGGGCCCGGTACCGCCTGGACGCAGGTCCCGGGCGAGCCGGGCGCCACCCCCGCCAACACCGCCCCCTGGGACGCGAGCGAGGTGGCGGCCGCCGACGTCCCGACCGTCGCCGCCGACGACGGCAACCGGATCATCGCGGTCAACCAGTCCGCGGCGGCCCTGCTGGGCCGGGAGACGTACGAACTCGTCGGACAGCCCCTGACCGTCCTGATGCCCGAGCACCTGCGCGGCCGCCACATCAAGGCGTTCAGGGAGCTGCTGCTCACCGGCGAGTCCCACATCCTGGGGCGCTCCGTCCCGGTGCCCGCGCTGCACCGGGACGGCCGGGTGATCCCCGTACGCCTGGCCATCGAGACGCAGGAGGCGGTCGACGGGAGGACTGTGTTCGTCGCCCAGCTGACCGCGACGGCGGCGCCGCCCGCCCCGCCGGTCGCGCCGCGGGACGAGAGCCCGTACACGACGCGGCCGGTGCCCGGACCGGTGCGCCTGCCCACCACCGCGGCGACCGCGCGGACGGTGGGTCCGGAGCGGGCGGCGGCGTGGCTGCCGCTGTTCGCCGACACCGGCCGGGCGCTGACCGGCACCCTCCCCCTGGACGAACGGCTGCGCCGGGTCTGCCAGATCCTGACCCGGCACCTGGCCGACTGGTGCGCGGCGGACATCGTCGACGAGGAGGGCCGGGTGAAACGGGTCTGTGTCGTCCACCGGGACCGCCCGACCCCCCTCTCCGAGGAGCGGCTCGGCTCGCTCCCGCCGGTCTCCGAGGGCACCCGCGGGCTGCTGCCCCGGGTGCTGCGCGGCGCCGGTCCGCTGCTGGTCACCGACATGGCCCAGTTCGCGCAGGCGCGCAGTCCGCTGGACGCGCGGCAGCTGGAGCTGGTCGAACAGTTCGGCGGGGACAGCGCGGTCGTCGCGCCGCTCAGGGCCGCGCGGGGCGTCATCGGCGCGCTGACCCTGGTCCGGGTGGGCAAGGAGCACCCGTTCACCAGGAACGACATCCTGCTCATCGCGGAGCTGGTGCACGGCATCGCCCTCGGAGTGGACAACGCCCGCCTGCACCAGCACACCCACTCCAACGCCGAGCAGCTCCAGCGTGCCCTGCTGCCCGAGCTGCCCCGCGTCCCGCACCTGGAGCTGACGGCCCGTTACATCCCCTCCAGCACCACCGCCGAGGTGGGCGGGGACTGGTACGACGCCTTCGTGCTGCCCGACGGCGACACCGCGCTGGTCATCGGGGACGTGTCGGGCCACGACCTCCAGGCCGCCGTCGCCATGGGCACCCTGCGCAACATGCTGCGGGGCATCGCCGTCGACCGGCGGGAACCACCGGGGGAGGTGCTGCGCCGCCTCGACCTGGCCTGCCGCACCCTCTCCTCGCAGACCACCGCCACCTGCGCCTACGGCCTGCTCAAGGACGACGGCGGCGCGGGCGTCCTGCACCACTCCTCGGCCGGGCACCTGCCGCCCCTGCTGACCACCGAGGACGGCGACACCCGCTACCTGGAGACCGGCCGCGGCCTGCTGATCGGTATGGACCCCGACCTGCCCCGCCCCACCGCCTGCGACGCGCTGCCGCCCCGCGCCACGCTGCTCCTCTTCACCGACGGCCTGATCGAGCGCCGCGGCGAGGACCTCGACGTCGCCATGGGCCGGCTGCGCCGGTACACCGCGGCCCACGCGCGCGACCCGCTCGACGCGTTCTGCGACGAACTGCTGATCCGCTTCGGCGCCGACTCGGCGGACGACATCGCCCTGCTGGCGCTGCGGCCGACGGGACCCTCCGGGACGGGACCCTCCGGGACGGGACCGTCAGGGGGGACGGGACCCTCCGGGTCCGGCTGACGCCCGTGAGAACCCGCGAGAGCCGGCGGGAGCCCGCGGAGGCCGGGCCCGGTGCGTCGATTGCTCCGGTTCGCCCCTCACGGCCCGGTTCGGGCGCCTACGCTGGAATGTCATGGAACCCGTCAGCATCGGGGCCCGGCTCGCGTCGAGCATCGTCGTCCCGTTGGTGAAGCGACTCTTCGTGGTGGACGGACCGGGCGCGGGACTGGTGGACCGGCCCGTGCGGGTCTCCTCCCTGGTGTCGTTCCGCGGGGAGAAGCGCACCCTGTCCGACGCCGATCTGCACAAGATCGCCGAGGAGCTGGTGGACCGCGCGACGCAGTCGACCGGCATGACGGAGCGTCTGCCGGGCTTCGAACAGCGCGCGGTGGTCAACGCCGTCGCCCACTCCCTGGGCTCCCTGGGCCACATCGACATGGACGACGTCCAGGTCGTCCGGCTCGGCCACCTGGAGCTGTCCCGGAACCTGCGGGCGGCCAACCAGGCCGCCACCCGCGGACTGTCGAGCGACGCGGTACTGCTGCACGCGCGCGTGATGGACACCGCCTGCCTGCACATCCTGCACTTCTTCACGACCAGGTCCACCTTCGTCCCGCGTACGCTGGCCGAGCAGAGCCGCCGGATCGAGGAACTGTCCTCGAAGATCGACGTACTGCTCCTGCGGACGCCCTCCCCGGCCGACGGAGGCTTCGAGCAGCGCTACGCCGGCTACATCTCGGGCAAGTACGGACGGCTGACCATCTTCGGACTGGACCTGTCCGAGTCCTCCGGCACCTGGTCCCTCGACGCCGCCTACCTGAGCCTGGAGGCCACCGAGAGCAGCACCGGTGACCTCACGTCGATGCTCCCGGCCGAGCAGGTCCTCGCCCGGCACGACCGGGTGCTGCTGCGCGGCGTGGCGGGGTCAGGCAAGACCACGCTCGTGCAGTGGCTCGCGGTGAGCGCCGGCCCCGACGGCTTGGACGAACGGCTGCTCTACCTGCACGGCCTCGTACCGTTCGTCCTGCCCATGCGGTCCCTGACCCGCGCCGGGGCCCGCCTGCCCGGCCCCGACGAGTTCCTCTCGGCGGTCGGCTGCCCCATCGCCCACGCCCAGCCCACCGGCTGGTACGACCGCGTCCTGACCGCGGGGCGCGGACTGCTGCTGGTCGACGGGATCGACGAGATGCCGGAGGCGGAGCGCGAGGAGGCCCGTACCTGGCTGCGCGACCTCGTCGACGCGTACCCGAGGAACCACTGGCTCGTCACGTCACGGCCGTCGGCGGTGCGCGAACACTGGCTGGCGGCCGAACGGTTCCGGGAACTGGACCTGGCCCCCATGAGCCGCGACGACGTCGCCTCCTTCATCCGGCGCTGGCACAAGGCGGCCGGCAGCGCCGACAGCTACCGCAAGGAACTGCTCTACGCGATCCGGGCCAAACAGGAACTCGCCCGGCTCGCCACCAACCCGCTGATGTGCGCGCTGATCTGCGCCCTGCACCGCGACCGCAGGGGCTACCTCCCCGACGGCCGCAAGGAGCTGTACGACGCGGCCCTGTCCATGCTGCTCTCCCGCCGGGACCGCGAACGCGGCGTGTACCGGACGGGCGACCTGCGGATCGGCGAGACCCACCAGGTGCAGCTGATCCAGAAACTGGCGTACTGGCTGATCCGCAACGGCCGCTCGGAGATGGCCACCACCGACGTGCTGGGCCTGCTGGCCCAGGCGCTGACGGCGATGCCGCGCGTCGCCGCGCTGGGCTCGGTCGAGCAGATCTACCGCCACCTGCTGGTGCGCAGCGGACTGCTGCTGGAACCGGTCGAGGGCAGCATGCAGTTCATCCACCGCACCTTCCAGGACTATCTCGGCGCGCGGGCGGCGGTGGAGAGCCTCGACTTCGACTTCCTCGGCGACAACGCCCACCTCGACCAGTGGGAGGACGTACTGCGCATGGCCGTCGCCCACGCCCGCCCGGCCGAGCGCACCCGGCTGCTCACCGGCCTCATCGAACGCGGCGACGCCTGCGAGGACACCCGTCACCGGCTCCACCTGCTGGCCGCTGCGTGTCTGGAGGACGCCACCGAACTCAGCCCGGCGGCACGCGCCGAGGTGCAGCGGCGCGCCGCGACACTGATCCCGCCGCACTCGGTCGCCGAGGCCCGCGCGCTCGCCGACGTCGGCCCGGTCGTCCTGGAACTGCTGCGCGGCCCGGCGCACCTCACCCCCGACGAGGCGTACCACACCGTGCTCACCGCCGTCCGGATCGGGACCGACGCGGCGATCCCGGTCCTGTCCCGGTTCCGGACCGTGGACGACCTGCGGATACGGACCGAGCTGGCCCTGGCCTGGAGCCGGTTCGACACCGACCGCTACGCGGAGGAGGTCATCGCCCACCTCGGCCAGGACGAGCTGTACTTCGCGGTGTCCAGCGGCCGGGAACTCATGGCCCTCAGACGTTTGGGAGGCCGGTCGCTGCTTAAGATCACCGCCCCGCTCACCGTCGAGGAGATGAAGGCCCACTGCGTCAAGGAACGCCTGACGGGACTCTGCGTCGCGGTGGACCCGGGGTGGTCGTGGTCCTGGCTCGCCGGGTTCTCCCGCCTCACCGAACTCACCCTGGAGACCGCTCTCCCCGAGATCGACGTCGGTTCGCTGCGCGCGGTGCCGTCGCTGCGTACGCTCCGGCTGCCGGAGGGGGCACGGACGGTCGGCGCCGACCTGCTCTCCCCGGCCGTGGAGATCGTCCGTGCGGGACCGGCGATCCCGTGAGAGAGCGGAAACCCGCCCGTACGCCGCATCCGTACGGCCGGTCCGGGCGTCTGTCCCGGTATGGAACTGGAGAAACCGCCGGGGGACGCCCGTCCGGTGTCCGTGGCGGAGCCGTCACCGGCGGCGGCCGAAGGATGTCTCACTGTCGCGATCCGCGTACCGCTGCGGATCGTGATGCTCGTCCTGGTCGTGCCGGTACGGATGGTGTGGGACGCGCTGGTGGTCACCGGGAGGTTCCTCGGGCGCACGGTGTTCCGGCCGCTCGGGCGGGCCGTCGGGTGGCTGGCGCGGGCCCTGTTCGTCCTGCCCCTGGTGGGGCTGTGGCGGTACGTCGTCGTCCCCCTGGCCAGGGCCGTCGGGTGGCTCGGGACGGTCCTGCTCGTCCGGCCGGCGCGGTGGCTGTACCGATGGGTGCTGACCCCTGCCGGGCACGCCCTGCTGTGGGTGTGCACGCGGCTGGTGCTGCCGGCCGGCGCCGCGGTCGGGGCGGCCGTGGCCTGGCTCGCGCGCGTACTGGTCGCCCTCCCGGCGGGGTGGTTCTACCGGTGGGTCCTCACCCCCGTCGGACACGTGCTCGCCCGGTGCGGCCGCGGCCTTGCCTGGTGCGCCGGGGGAGTGGCGTGGTGCGTGCGGACGGTCGTCGTCGGCATCGGGACCGCCCTGTACCGGACCGGCCGGGTGCTGCTGGTGCTGCCCGCCCTCGCCCTGTGGCGCTGGGTCCTGGCCCCCGTCGGCCGCTTCCTCGCCGTGCTCGGCCGGGAGATCGCGGACGCCGTCGGCCACGCCTGGCGGATCGCGGGACGTGTCTCCCTGGCGGTCGGCCGGTTCCTCGCCACGCTCTTCCGGTGGCTCTTCGTCGACCCGGTGCGGTGGGTGTACCGGACCCTGCTGACGCCGGTGGGGCACGTGCTGCGGGACCACGTCCTGCGGCCCGTCGCCGAGACCGCCCGCGGTGCCGGACAGGCCGTGCGGCAGGCGTTCGCCGCCGCCCGCGCGTCGGTGCGGCAGGCCAGGGCGGACGTGCGGCGGGCCCTGTTCGGCGCACCGCGGCCGGCGGTACCGGTGGACCGGCGGGAACCTTCCGGCGACGGGGCACGTACTCTTGGTAGCAGTACGACCGCTCTCACGAAGGACTGAACGACACTGGGCAAGCGACAGCCCGAAGGCCCGCCGCCGGTACCCGCGGTGCAGCGCATCCGACTGCGCTACACCAAGCGCGGCCGCCTCCGGTTCACCAGCCACCGTGATTTCCAGCGCGCCTTCGAGCGTGCGCTGCGCCGCGCCGAGGTGCCCATGGCGTACTCGGCGGGGTTCACCCCGCACCCGAAGGTGTCGTACGCCAATGCCGCACCCACCGGCACGGGCAGTGAGGCGGAGTACCTGGAGATCGCGCTCACCGCGACGCGCGACCCGGAGCAGCTGAGAATCCTCCTCGACGCGTCGCTGCCCACCGGGCTCGACATCGTCGAGGCGGTCGAGGCCCGTACCTCCGGGCTCGCCGATCGGCTCACGGCTTCCGTGTGGGAGCTGCGGCTGGACGGCGTGGAGCCGGCCGACGCGCGCCGCGCGGTCGAGGCCTTCGACGGGGCCGGGACCGTGGAGGTCCAGCGCCGGACGAAGAACGGCGTCCGCACCTTCGACGCCCGCTCCGCCGTCGTGCACCTGGAGACGTCTCCGGCAAGCGACGAGACGCACGCTTCGCAGGCTGATAGGCCGAGTGACCAGCCCTGTGCGATACTGCGGCTGGTTGTTCGGCACGTGACGCCTGCCGTGCGACCCGACGACGTCCTGTCCGGTCTCCGCGCCGTGGCCGACCTGGCGCCGCCGGTCCCCGCAGCGGTGACCAGGCTGGCGCAGGGGCTGCTCGATGAAGAGACCGGCACGGTGACCGACCCGCTCGCGCCCGACCGCGAGGCAGTAGCGACCGAGCCGCAACCGGCCGCCGCCACTGCCGCCGCGACGGCGCCGGCGTAAGGAAGGTCCCGCGAAGGGACGGACGTCGTAAGCGCCGCCGTCGAACTCGGGAGCCACCTGGGTCGGGCAGCGCCACCGACCAGAAGACTTTCGCCAGGCCGTACGCGACAAGGTTGTACGGAACCGGCGAGACAGGACACAGCGAGCTCCCGAGCGGCGCCCGCGCCCCGGACGGCGGTATCCGCGCAGCGCGCGAGCCGCGGACGTCACCGGCGGTCGACCCGATCGACGCCGGACCAGGCGCGGCGCCCGGGAGCCTGACGGGAGATACGCCCGCATGCTCGAACCGACCGAAGCCACGGAGCCGGTGAACGGCTCCGCAGAACCGAACAACACCCCCAGCGACACGCTGCCGCCGCGCCGCCGTCGCCGGGCCGCCTCCAGGCCGGCGGGTCCGCCGGCCGGTGCCGCCGACACCTCGGCGGAGACCGTCCAGCCGACCGTCCCGGCCGCGGAGAGCGACGCCGTCGCCGACGTCGTCGACGAGACGCAGGACCAGGACCAGAACCTGGTACCGGGTGAGGACCCGGACCTTGAGAACGAGACGGCGGACGCCGCGTCCGTCGACGCGGCCGCCGCCGGGGAGGCGAAGCCGGACGAGGAGCCGGCGCCCGCCCGTCCGCGCCGCCGCGCCGTG
>NZ_JAVRHI010000017.1:0-41873 GCF_034105845.1 Streptomyces sp. CRN 30
CTTTCCGATCCGATTTCCTCGGTGCTTTCCAGGTTCCCGCTTCCGCGTTTCCCTTTCCGGCGGTTCCGACTCTATCAGATCCTTTCGGGCCTGATTCCCAGTCAGAGTGGGCTGCCTTCCCGGCCGTTGGGCCGTTCCGACGTCTCAAACCTTAGCGGATTCCGCCGGCGATTCCCAATCGCGTGGATCGGAGTCGCCGATTCCCCGACGGCAATTCAATTCGGACACGCGGAGCATGCCGAAAGGAACCCCGAAGGGAAGTGGTGCTGGTGATTTGAGGTGCCGCTGATGCGGCTGAGTTGTTACCCGCAGAACCGTTACGGCTCCGTGGCAACCCGAAGAACTGTACGGGCCGCGGGGTGGACTGTCAAGCCTCCCCAGCGCGATCCGCCGCCAAACGTCGGGCACTTGGGTCCTGACCTGTGGGCCCGTGCCCCGTCCCCCACTACTCCAGGTCGGTGAGCCGGCCGCCCGCGTCCGGCTGGGCGTGCTCCACTCGGCGCAGGAGCCGGGTGAGGACCTCCCCCAGGGCCGTGCGCTCCGCCGGGGCCAGGTCCTGGAGGAGGTCCTCCTCGAAGACCGACGCGAGGCGCATGGCCTCCAGCCACTTCTCGCGGCCCTCGGTGGTCAGCTCGACGATGACGCGGACGCGGTTGGACTCGTCGCGCTCCCGGGTGACCAGTCCCTCCGTGACCATCCGGTCGATGCGGTGGGTCATGGCGGCCGGGGTCAGCCCCAGCCGCTTGGCGAGGTCGCTCGGACCCAGGCGGTAGGGGGCGCCCGAGAGGACGAGGGCCTTGAGGACCTCGAACTCGGCGTTACTGATGCCGAGGTCCGCGGTCTGGCGTCCGTACGCGACGTTCATGCGGCGGTTGAGGCGGGACAGAGCCGAGACGATCTTCTCGACCTGCGGGTCGAGGTCCCGGAACTCGCGCTGGTAGGCGGCGATCTGCTCTTCGAGTGTCGGTTCGCCGGCGTCAGGGGTGTCGGCCATGGCCGCAGTATGGCACGCCCATGCTTGGCATTGAAGTCCTTCGGTGTGTACAGTTTAGCTTCGAACTTTAGGATCGAAGTCTTCAGGGGTAACCCCTACAGACCTAAGGCAGGTGAACGTGACCAGGGCGATGGGCGCGGCGATGCGCCGTATTCACGTGGGCAACGCGCTCAGCGCGTTCGGCCTCGGCTTCACCGTCCCGTACCTGTACGTCTATGTGGCGCAGGTGCGGGATCTCGGTGCCGTGACGGCGGGCCTGGTGCTCGCCGTCTTCGCCGTGGCCGCGCTCGTGGTGCTGCCGTTCGCCGGGCGGGCCATCGTCCGGCGCGGGCCGCTGCCGGTGCTGCTCGCCGCCCTGGTGACCGCCGCGGTCGGCGCGCTGAGCCTCGGGTTCGCGGCCGGTGCGGGGACGGTGCTGGTCTCTGCGGCCGTGCTCGGGGCCGGGCAGGCCGTGATGCAGCCGGCCCTCGCGACGATGATCGTCGACTGTTCGACCGCCGAGACCCGGTCGCGGGCGTTCGCCATGCAGTTCTTCCTGCAGAACCTCGGACTCGGTGTCGGCGGGCTCATCGGGGGACACCTCGTCGACACCACGCGCGCGGGATCCTTCACGCTGCTGTTCTCCATCGAGGCGGCGATGTTCCTGCTGCTGGTGGTCATCATGCTGACCGCTCGGCTGCCGCGGGCACCGAAGGCGGCGGGCGTCCCGGTGGAGTCGGCGAAGGCCTCCTGGAAGCAGCTGCTGGGCAACCGGGCCATGGTGCAGCTGTGCGTGCTCGGGTTCGTGCTGTTCTTCGCCTGCTACGGCCAGTTCGAGTCGGGGCTCAGCGCCTACGGCACGGAGGCCGCCGGGATCTCCACGTCCACGCTCGGTACGGCGCTCGCCGCGAACACGGCGATGATCGTGGTCGCGCAGTTCGCCGTGCTGCGGTTCGTCGAGCGGCGGAAGCGGTCGCGGGTGATCGCCTCCGTGGGGCTGATCTGGGCCGTCGCCTGGGCCATCGCCGGGTACGCGGGGCTCGGGCACGGCAGCCAGGCCATGGCGACGGCCGCCTTCGTGTCGACGTACGCGCTGTTCGGACTCGGCGAGGCCCTGCTGTCGCCGACCCTGGCGCCCCTGGTGGCCGATCTGGCGCCGGAGGGCATGGCCGGCCAGTACAACTCCGCCTTCGCCCTGGTGAAGCAGTTGGCACTGGCCGTGGGTCCTGCGGTGGGCGGTCCGATGGGGGCCTCGCTGCACGCGCCGTACATCGTGACGTTCCTGCTGTTCTCGCTGGCGGTCACCGTGCTGGCCGTACGGCTGGGGCGGCAGCTCACACCCCTCCAGAACCAGCCGTCGGCGGCGCAGAGCCGGGTGGTGGCGCAGGGGGGTGCCCCGGCGGAGCCGGCGCCCTCGCACGCCTGAGAGGCGGGACGGCACCCGTCCCTCCCAGCCGCCGGCCGGTCAGCGGGTCGCCGTCGCCAGGAGCGTGGTGAACGGGAGGGTCGCCGTACCGTCCGGAGCCCGGTGGCCGGCCAGGAGCTCGCACAGCGCCCCCGAGGCACGGGCCATGGCCCCCGGACCCGCCTCCATCAGCGACCGCGTCCAGGGAATCGCGGACATCTGCCCCGGCACCCAGTCGTCCAGGGGCGGTGTGACGACGTTGCGGTGGACCAGGTGGACGGTGCCGTCGTGCAGGCCGGCCGCGGTGAAGGCGGCGGCCAGCCGGTCCGCGGTGCACGAGAAGGCCTGCCTGTAGGCGTCGGTCTCCTCGGCGGTGCCGTACTCCTCGATCACCCGGGACTGGGCGTCGAAGTACGGGCTGCGCTCCTTCGGCGCCCAGGTGGTCAGGGCGACCCGCCCGCCGGGACGCAGGACGCGGGCCACCTCCTTGAGGGCCGCGTCCAGGTCGGGGAAGAACTGCGCGCCCTGCTGGCAGACGACCACGTCGAAGGTGGCCTCCTCGAACGGGAGGGAGTCGGCGGGCGCCTGGGCGAACTCGATGTCGGGGTACATGCGGGGTGCCCGGGCGGCGGCCATGCGCAGCATGCCCTCGTTGATGTCTACGGCGACGACATGGCCCGTCGGTCCGACCCGGGCGGCCGCGGCACGGGCCACGAAGCCGGTGCCGCAGGCGAGGTCGAGCACCTGGGCACCGGGGAACAGGTCGACGGTGTCCAGCACGGCCTCGATGAACGGCGCCATGATCGGTGCGGCGAACTGCTCGTAGCGCTCGGGAGCGCTTCCCTGGAGCTGGAAACCCGTTTCGTCTGTCATGGATCAGCTACTAGCACCGCACGGCCGGGTCGAACAGGTACCGCGCGGAAATCCGGGCCGGTCCCCGAGCCGTGTCCGAGCCGTCCCCGCACGCTCCGGCACCTCCGCGGGGACGCGCTACGTGGTGCGTGGCAGCGCGAACTCGCACCACACCGCCTTGCCGCCGCCCGGTGCGCGGCGGCTGCCCCAGCTGGAGGCGATGGTCGCGACGATGGCGATGCCCCGTCCCGACTCGTCGGCCGGTTCGGCGTGGCGGCGCCGCGGGAGGTGGTCGTCGCCGTCCGTGACCTCGACGATCAGCCGGCGGTCGGTGCGGCGCAGGCGCAGCCGCATCGGCGGGGTGCCGTGCTGGAGCGAGTTGGCGACCAGTTCGCTGGCGGCCAGGACGCCGAGGTCGTGCAGGTCCGGCGGGAAGCGCCAGCTGGTCAGGACACCGGAGGCGAAGGCACGCGCGCGGGGGGCCGCCTCGACCCCGCCGAGCAGTTCCAGGGCGGCGTTGCGGAAGAGCTCGCTGTCGGAGCCGGTGCGGGCCGGGTGCTGGAGGACGAGGACGGCGACGTCGTCGTCGTGGTCGGCCGTGACGCCCGCCGAGCGCACCAGCCGGTCGCAGACCACCGCGGGCGTGCCCGTGGCACCCGCGAGCGCCTCCTGCACGGAGGCGATGCCCTCGTCCAGGTCGGCGTCCCGGCGCTCGACCAGCCCGTCGGTGTAGAGGACGGCCGTGGAGCCCGGCCCGAGGGGTACCGAGCCCGAGGAGTGCATCCAGCCGCCGGTGCCGAGCGGCGGTCCGGTGGGCTCGTCGGTGCGCAGGACGGTGCCGTTCTCGTCGCGTACGAGGATCGGGAGGTGGCCGGCGGAGGCGTACATCAGCCGGCCCTCGTTGGGATCGTGCACGGCGTACACGCAGGTGGCGATCTGGTTGGGGTCGATCTCCGTGGCGAGCCCGTCAAGGAGCTGCAGCACCTCGTGCGGCGGCAGGTCGAGGCGGGCGTAGGCGCGTACCGCGGTGCGCAGCTGGCCCATGACGGCGGCCGCCCGCACCCCGCGGCCCATGACGTCGCCGATGACGAGTGCGGTGCGTCCGCCGCCGAGGGTGATGACGTCGTACCAGTCGCCGCCGACCGCGGCCTCCGTGCCGCCCGGGTGGTAGACGGCGGCGATGCGCAGGTCGTCGGGTTGTTCCAGCTCCTGGGGCAGCAGGGAGCGCTGGAGGGTCACCGCGGTCTCGCGCTGGCGGCGTTCGCTGGCGCGCAGCCGCTCGGCGGCCTCGGCGTGGTCGGTGACGTCGGCGGCGAAGACGAGCACCCCGCCGCCGGCCCCCTCCGCGGTCGTGGCCGAGATGTCCACGGGGGTGCAGGTGAAGGTGTACGAACGGCCGCCCGCCGTCCTGCGGGACTTGACGGTCCGCGGTTTGGCGCTGCGCAGTACCTGGTCCAGCAGCGGCAGCAGACCGAGCTCCTCCAACTCGGGCAGCGCCTCGCGCGCGGGCTCACCGATCCGCCGGGCGCCGAAGGCCGCCACATAGGCGTCGTTGACGTAGGCGATGCGGTGCTCGGGGCCCTGCACGAGGGCGACGAGGGCCGGGATGCGGTCGAGGACGTCGCGGGTGGGCAGTTCGTCGACGGCGGGGGCGCACCGGACCTCGTCGGCCGGCCGCTCGGCGCGGGCCGCGGGCACGGAGCCCTCCCCCCGCCGGTCCGGGGCGACCGCCAGTTCGGTCCGCGCTGCGGCGCGGCGCTGCGTTCCGGGGAGCCGGGCGCTCCAGCGCGTGAAGTTCACTTGGGGGATGCCTCGTGGGATTCGTAGGGGGAACCGTCGGCCCGCCCGAAGTCGTGGACCGGTCCTGCGGTCCGGCCGACCGGGCCGACATCCGTCAGACGCCGGCCCGGTCGCCGGAGTTCCTGGAAACGGTCAGGACGACCCCTTCGGGTCCTGAGGAAACTTTCCACCGGCAGCGAGTTCGAACTCCGCACGGGGATGTTCGAGTGAACCCAGGGAGACGATCTCCCGTTTGAAGAGCCCCGCCAGGGTCCATTCGGCGAGCACGCGGGCCTTGCGGTTGAAGGTGGGAACCCGGCTCAGGTGGTAGAGGCGGTGCATGAACCACGCAGGGTAGCCCTTCAGCTTGCGCCCGTAGACGTGTGCGACGCCCTTGTGCAGTCCCAGGGAGGCGACCGAGCCGACGTACTTGTGCCGGTACGTGTCCAGCGGCTCGCCGCGCAGGGCGTGGACGATGTTGTCGCCCAGGACCCTGGCCTGGCGCACGGCGTGCTGGGCGTTGGGCGCGCACTCCCGGCCGGGCTCCTCCGCGGTGACGTCCGGGACGGCGGCCGCGTCGCCCGCGCCCCACGCGTGCTCGGCGCCGTCCACGGTCAGTTCCGCGGTGCACTTCAGACGTCCGCGCTCGGTGAGCGGCAGGCCGGCCGCGGCGAGGACCGGGTGCGGCTTCACGCCGGCCGTCCAGACCACCGTACGGGTGCGGAAGCGGGCGCCGTCGCTGAGGACGGCGACCCGGTCGGCGCACGATTCCAGCCGGGTGTCGAGGCGTACGTCGATGTTGCGGCGGCGCAGTTCGGTGACCG
This sequence comes from Streptomyces sp. CRN 30, assembly GCF_034105845.1. Classification (NCBI taxonomy): domain Bacteria; kingdom Bacillati; phylum Actinomycetota; class Actinomycetes; order Kitasatosporales; family Streptomycetaceae; genus Streptomyces; species Streptomyces sp. CRN 30. The sequence continues at coordinate 5,834 of NZ_JAVRHI010000017.1, forward strand.
CGTAGCGGCCCATCTCCTCGCCGACCTCGGGCAGGATGCGGCCGGTGGCCTCGACGAGGATCCACTTCATGTCCGCGGGCTCGAGGTTGTGGTAGTACCGCGCGGCGTAGCGGGCCATGTCCTCCAGCTCCGCGAGCGCCTCCACGCCGGCGTAGCCGCCGCCCACGAAGACGAAGGTCAGGGCCGCGTCGCGGATACCGGGGTCACGGGTGGAGGAGGCGATGTCCATCTGTTCGATGACGTGGTTGCGCAGCCCGATGGCCTCCTCGACCGTCTTGAAGCCGATGCCGTGGTCGGCGAGGCCGGGGATCGGCAGGGTGCGCGAGACCGAACCGGGGGCGAGGACGAGTTCGTCGTACGGGAGCTCCTCCGCGCCGGCGCCCTCGTCCTCGGTGGCGAGGGTGGTGAGCGTGGCGGTGCGGGCGGCGTGGTCGATGGACGTGACCTCGCCGACGACGATCCTGCACCGGTCCAGGACCCGGCGCAGCGGTACGACGACGTGCCGGGGCGAGAGGGAGCCCGCGGCGGCCTCGGGAAGGAAGGGCTGGTACGTCATGTACGGATCGGGCGAGACGACCACGATCTCGGCCGTGCCGCTCCCGAGTTCCCGTCTCAGACTCCGCTGGAGGCGCAGGGCGGTGTACAGCCCGACGTAGCCGCCGCCGACGATGAGGATGCGCACGCGTTCCTTCACCATCCCATGACGCACCCGACGCTGGCGTTTGTCCACAGGCCCGACAATTTGTATGACCGGGCGCGGCGTCCGCACAGGGTTGGCCGAATCACCGGAGTGCGAGGAGAACACGCAGGTCAGAGTGCGTGGGTGCAAGGGCTCATGGGGGCGCAATACAGGCGTTTCCGGCCCGTACTCCAATCAGGGGGCGCTCTGTGCGGAACCTGCCCCTTCTGAATTGACTCTCCCTCAACTATGTTCGTGTCGACGGGGTGGTGGGGGACGCGCTCCACGGGTCGCGAACGGCGGACCCGCTCAGGGACACTGCTCGTTCCCGACGCTCCGGCTTCCAATGGCGGGGAGAGTCTCCGGGGGGAGACGTCATTACCGGGGGAACACGTATGCACATACAGGACTCTCATTGGTCCTCCGCGTCGGCCGTCGCCTCCGGCGGGGTCGGCACGGCGGGGAACAACGCGCGCGGGGACGGGGCACGGACGACCCCGCTGCGCGTGGACGCACAGCGCAACCTGGAGCACGTACTGCGCGCTGCCCGCGAGGTCTTCGGTGAGCTGGGGTACGGCGCTCCCATGGAGGACGTGGCGCGACGCGCGCGCGTGGGCGTCGGCACGGTGTACCGGCGCTTCCCGAGCAAGGACGTCCTGGTCCGGCGGATAGCGGAGGAGGAGACCTCCCGGCTGACCGACCAGGCGCGGACCGCGCTCGGACACGAGGACGAGCCGTGGTCGGCGCTCTCGCGCTTCCTGCGGACGTCGGTGGCCTCGGGCGCCGGGCGGCTGCTGCCGCCGCAGGTGCTGCGCGTCAGGGTCGCCGGGGAGGAGTCCGAGGCGGTCGTCGCCACGGACGAGGCACGCGTGCCGCAGCAGCGGTCGGGCCCGGCGGCGGAGATGCGGCTGGTGCAGGGGGACGAGTCCCCGGACGACGACGCCGGCGCGACGGCCCTGCTGGAGGTCGTGGGCCAGCTCGTGGAGCGGGCGCGGGCCGCGGGTGAACTGCGGACGGACGTCACCGTGGCGGACGTGCTGCTGGTGATCGCCACGGCGGCGCCCTCGCTGCCGGACGCCGCCCAGCAGGCGGCGGCCTCCGCGCGGTTGCTGGACATCCTGCTGGAGGGCCTGCGGTCGCGGCCGGCGTGATGGTTCGAGGAACCCCGGCCCGCCGCGGTGGGCCGGGGACCTCCGCTCGGGGGCGGGTGCCGGTGCCGGCATCCGCCCCCGAGCCGTGAAGGGGCCGGGGTTGAGAAGCCCGCCCACTTTTCCCCGTACGGGGGACGGTCAACCATCAAGATCGTGAGAACCACTCGGACGAGTGGTACCCCGTCCTACCAGGGGCTGAAGAAAGGCCCATATGACACTCTGACCCGGTGTCAGGGACTGAGTGCGCAGGTGGCGGAGGTTGTCCGCGATGAGCACGGACCGGCGGGAACCGCCGTCCGACGCCGGACTGATCGGCCGGATGCGCGCGGGCGACGACACGGCGTACGAGGAGCTGTACCGGCGCCACGCGGAGGCCGTACGCCGGTACGCGCTCACCTGCTGCCGGGACACGCACACCGCGGACGACCTCACGGCCGAGGTCTTCGCCCGCATGCTCCAGGCGGTACGCCGCGGCAGCGGCCCCGAGCACGCCGTACGCGCCTATCTGCTCACCACGGTCCGGCGGGTCGCCGCGGCCTGGTCGGCGTCCGCCCGGCGGGAGCACCTGGTCGACGACTTCGCGGAGTTCGCCGCGCAGGCCGCGCGGAGCACCGAGGTGTGCGGCGACGGCACCCTCGGTCTCGGCGCGGACGTCCGGGCGATGCGGAAGGCCGAGCGGTCGATGGCCATGCAGGCGTTCCGGTCGCTGCCGGAGCGCTGGCAGGCCGTGCTCTGGCACACCGAGGTCGAGGACGAACCGCCGAGCCAGGTGGCCGCCCTGTTCGGGCTCGACGCCAACGGCACGCGGGTGCTCGCCAGCCGTGCGCGCGAGGGGCTCAGACGGGCGTACCTCCAGGCACACGTGAGTGCCGCGCTCGCGGCCAACTCCGCCGAGTGCGCGCGCCATGCCGACCGGCTCGGCGCGTACGCCCGCGGCGCACTGCGCACCCGGGCCGAGCGCGGCCTGCGCGCGCACCTGGCGGAGTGCGCCGAGTGCCGGCTGGCCGCCGCCCAGATCAAGGAGGCAGCGAGCGGTGTCCCCGCCGTCGTACCGGTCGCGGTCATCGGCTGGTTCGGGGCGGCGGGCTACGCCAAGGCGGCCGGTCTCGTCCCCGGCGGTGCGGGCGCGACCGGGGCCGCGGGCGCGGGTGCCGCGGGAACCGCCGCGGCCGTCGGCGGTTCGGCAGCGGGCGGGGTGGGCGCGGGCGGCGGGGCGGCGGCGCCCGAGGCGCTCGGCGCGCCGGTGAAGGCCGGTGTCGTGGTGGGCGCCGCCGTGCTGGCGGCGGCGGCCGTGGCGCTCGTACTGACCGGCGACGACGGTGCCGGGGACCGGGCGGCCGAGCCCCATCCCCCGCGGACCGTCGAACCCCCCTCGGAGCCCCGGCCGTGGGTCTCGCCGCGCGAGGGGAGCCCCGCACCCGACGCCCCGGTGGCCGGACCGCCCACTGCCCCGCCGGATCCGGCCGGTACGGTCACCGCCGTACCGGCTGCCGTACCGTCACCGATACCGGCGCCCGCTCCCTCGACGGCGTTCCCGCGCGCCGTCCCGCCCCCCTCACCGGTCAGCACGGGCGCCCCGGCCCCCGCGCCCGCACCGGCTCCGTCCCGGCCCCGGACTTCGCCCCGGGCGCACGCGCACACTTCCGCACCCGCGGCCGCCCTCCCGGCACTCGCACGGGTGCGCCTCACCGTGAGCGGTTGGGTGCGGTCGTCCGTCCGCTGACGACCGGGCCGTCCTACCTCCTGCCCGCTCCCAGCGCCTTGCCCTGCGGCATGACGCCCGCCGGCACCGCCCGCTGCCGTGCCGGTGTGCCCGTCCAGCAGGTGCCGCGACGGGCCAGGAGGCGGCCGAGCCAGAGTTCCAGGGAGACCAGGTCCGCGAAGCCGTCCAGGGGCAGGGGCTCGCCCTGGACCGCCCCGCGGAGGGCCTTGCGGACCACCCGGGCCTCCACCAGGCCCGCCTCCGCGAGCAGCGGCGAGTCGAAGAGCCCCATCAGGTCGTCCACCGCCACCCGCAGCCCGGTGCGGACGGCGGCGGCCGAGGAGGCGTGGGAGGGGGCGCCCCAGCCGGGCGGCAGTTCCCCGACCCCGGCGCCCTCCAGGACCGTACGGAGGACGGCGGCGCGGGCGCCGGGTTTGACGCGGAGGGCCTCCGGCAGGGTGCGGCAGGCCCGTACGACCTGGTTGTCGAGGAACGGGGCGTGCAGACGCTGGAAACGGACCTCCGCGGCCTGCTCCAGGACGCGGAGGTCGGCCGCGTGCCGGGCGAGCGCCGCACGCGCGCGGAAGTCACCCGGGCGCTGGCCGGGGCCCACCCCGGGGCGCGCGGACGCCGCGTTCAGACGAACCGATACTTCAGCGAGCGCCTCGCCGGTCAGCCAGCGGGCCGCGGGGCCGGGTCTGGCCCAGGCCAGCGCGGCCAGGGAGGCACCGACCGCGCCGCCCGGTTCCTCGAAGCGCTTGGCGAGGAGGCGGTCGGCGAGGCTCTCGACCCCGGTCCGGTAGGGGGTGCGCGCCAGCTTCCGGGCCGCCGCGTACACGCGCGCGGGGACCATGACGGAGCCGTCCGCCCTGGCCAGCGCGGCGACGGGACGGACCAGGTGGCGCCGCTTGCGGTCCATCAACAGGTCCGCGAGCCGGGCCGGGTGGGCGTCCAGGACCTGCCGGGCCCCGTACCCCGTGAAGTGGTCCGCGCTGCCGGAGGCGAGCCGCGCGCGGTGCCGGGCCGCCGTCACCAGCGAGGGGCCCGGCTCGTCCGTCAGCGGGCCCTCCAGGTCGGCGTACGGCAGCACCTCCTCGCCTCCCGCGACCACCACGTGGTGCAGGCGGGGGTTGGCCGCGAGGGTGCCCGCCCGCTCCAGTTCGGCCTCGCGGCCCTGGACGGCCAGGTCGTTGAAGGTGACGGCGCGCAGGCGCTCGCCCGCGCCCGTGCCGTGGCCGAGGACGGTGCCGGGGGCGCCCGGCAGGCCCGCCGCGAGCAGCGCCAGCGTGCCCGAGGCCGGACCGCCCGAGAGGTCGGCGCCGATGCCCGGCACCGGCATGCCCCGGGCCGCCCGCCGCTCGGCCGGCCCCATGCCGGGGACCGGTCCGGGGTCGATGTCCGCGCCGGGCACGTGGCGGGGGGCGGACAGCCGGGTGCGTACGGCCTCCACGAGGGCGTCCCGGACCCCGTCCACCGCGCTCGCCGGGTCGGCGGAGGGCGCCGCGACCGCGAGGGACGCGACCGGCTCGTACCCGGCGATCTCCCGCGCCCCGGCCCGCAGGATCAGCGCGTGCCCCGGCGGGATGCGGCGCACCCCCTCGTAGGGGGTCGAGTCGTGCAGGGCGGCCGGGACGTCGGGCGTGGCGAGCAGCGCCGCCAGGTGCCCCCAGTCGAGGTTCGCCTCGATGAGGTCGGCGAGCGGCAGCGCGGCGGTCGCGTAGGCCGTGCCGCCCGCCCAGGGCGTGTAGAAGACGGGGCGGGCGCCCGCGAGATCGCCGCAGACCGTCACCCGGCGCCCGACCTGCACGACGGCCGTGTAGCTGCCGGGCCAGGCGGTGAGGTGGCGAAGTGCCCCTCCGCGGGCGGCGAAGAGGGCCACCCGGAGCTGTTCGTCGCTGGCGCCGCAGGTGCCGAGGACCGCGATCCTGGTCCGTTCGTCGGCCTGGACGACGCGCACCTCGTCGGGGCGCCAGTCGCCGACGGCCCACAGCGGGTCGGGGTCGCCCCAGAGGAGCTGGGAGCCCACGGGGTGCACGGTCCCGCCGTCCGGGCCGGTGGCACCGGCGGAACCGATGACGGGTGCCTCAGCGGCGGTACTGCTCCACCCCACCAACCACCGCATCGCCGCCTCCACGGGCTGTGGACAACCGAGTTGCACCGTATGAACCGGGCACCATGCTGCCACGAAGAAAGCGTGCGGAGGGGCCTGTACGACGGCTTGCACACCTCTGAGTGCGCCCCGCGGCACACCTGCCGCGCGCCCGCGACGCGCTCGGCCGGGGCCGTACGCACCGCTCCGGAGCACCCGCGCGCGAAGGCGATACGCCCATGCGCGCAGAGGCCGTCACGGTGCCGCCGCCGGGAGGCGACCCCACCGCCACGACCTGAATGCGCCCCCGATACGCTCCCCCAGAACGCCGAACGCGCCTCCAAGAGCCGTGGTGAGAGCATTGATCACCGTCATGGGACGCCGTCGATTTTCGGCCAAATCCCGTGCGATCTACGCGGCTTGCACACTCTCCGTACAGGCCCTGCGCACCGTGCGGCCGACGCGCAGCCCGGGAGGCGGACTTCGCCTCCCGGACCGGTCCGCCGCCCGCGGGGATGGAGGCGGCGGTGTCCCCCAGCCCACTGGATCCAGTGCAGCGGGCCGACCCACGCAGGTCCCATCGAAGCGCCACCGCGGTGGCCGGAGAAGGTCGCACGGACGGGCGCACGGCCACACAACGGGAGCACGTCGCAACCGTCCGTACTCGCGTGCGGACCACAATCCCGCCATCCGGAAATACGCCCCTTAACGCTTGGGATGCGGCGAACTACGCTGGGTTTACGAATGCCGCGTGCGTATGCCGCCGCGGCAGCCGTCTGTGTCGAGGGGTGGCGCATGTCCAGGGAGCAACGCGGGCCGAACGAGAAACTCGGCGCCGTTCTCGCCCTCGCGGGAATCAGCAACGCCGGACTCGCGCGGCGCGTCAACGACCTCGGAGCACAGCGCGGCCTGACCCTGCGCTACGACAAGACATCGGTGGCGCGCTGGGTCTCGAAGGGCATGGTCCCCCAGGGTGCCGCGCCGCACCTCATCGCCGCCGCGATCGGCCAGAAGCTCGGCCGCCCGGTGCCGCTCCACGAGATCGGCCTGGCGGACGCGGATCCCGCGCCCGAAGTGGGCCTCGCCTTCCCCAGAGACGTCGGCCAGGCGGTGAAGTCGGCGACGGAGCTCTACCGGCTCGACCTCGCGGGGCGCCGGGCCGGCTCCGGTGGCATCTGGCAGTCATTGGCCGGATCGTTCGCAGTAAGCGCATACGCAACGCCCGCCTCGCGGTGGCTGATAACCCCGGCCGACAGTTCGGTGGCTCGCGACGCCGGTCCCGCCGAGGGCTCCGGCGCACCGCTGAAAGTCGGCCACAGCGATGTGCAGAAGCTCCGCGAGGCCGCGGAGGACGCCCGGCGCTGGGACTCCAAGTACGGCGGGGGCGACTGGCGTTCGTCCATGGTCCCGGAGTGCCTGCGGGTGGAGGCGGCGCCGCTGCTGCTCGGCTCGTACTCCGACGAGGTGGGCCGGGCCCTGTTCGGAGCGTCCGCGGAACTCACCCGCCTCGCAGGCTGGATGGCTTTTGACACGGGTCAGCAGGAGGCCGCCCAGCGCTACTACATCCAGGCCCTGCGCCTCGCGCGCGCGGCCGCCGACGTGCCCCTCGGGGGCTACGTCCTGGCATCGATGTCGCTCCAGGCCACCTACCGCGGCTTCGGCGACGAGGGCGTCGACCTCGCCCAGGCCGCCCTGGAACGCAACAGAGGCCTGGCCACCGCCCGCACCATGAGTTTCTTCCGCCTCGTCGAGGCACGTGCCCACGCGCGCGCGAGCGACGCCCAGGCGGCCGGCGCGGCGCTGAAGGCGGCCGAGGGCTGGCTGGAGCGGGCCCGCGACGGCGACCAGGACCCGTCCTGGCTCGGCTTCTACTCCTACGACCGCTTCGCGGCCGACGCCGCGGAGTGCTACCGCGACCTCAAGGCGCCCCGCCAGGTCCGCCGCTTCACCGAGCAGGCCCTGTCCCGGCCCACGGAGGAGTACGTCCGCTCCCACGGCCTGCGCCTGGTCGTCTCGGCGGTCGCCGAACTGGAGTCGGGCAACCTGGACGCGGCCTGCGAGCAGGGCGTCCGGGCGGTCGAGGTCGCCGGACGCATCTCGTCGGCCCGGACCACCGAGTACGTCAAGGACCTCCTCCACAGGCTGGAGCCGTACGGCGACGAACCGCGCGTGGTGGAGCTGCGGGAGCGCGCACGGCCGCTGCTGGTGGCTCCGGCCTGACACCTTCCCGCTCCGGCCCGGCCCTCCCCACCCGTCGCCCCGCCGCTCCCCTCCCTGACCTCCGCCGGGTTTGAGGGCGTTGTCAGTGGCGCAGTGCACTATCGAAGGCCGGGAGGTGGAGCGAGTGCCGCAGCGGAGTGCGTACTCCGGCGCGTACGACTGCGACGTGCTGGTGATCGGCGGGGGGATCGTCGGCCTGTCGACCGCGTACGCGATCACCCGGGCCGCACCGGGCACGCGCGTGACGGTGCTGGAGAAGGAGCGGGGCCCGGCCCGGCACCAGACGGGGCGGAACAGCGGAGTGATCCACAGCGGGATCTACTACCGTCCGGGCTCCCTCAAGGCACGGTTCGCGGTGCGGGGCGCCACCGAGACGGTCAAGTTCTGCGCGGAGTACGGCATCGCCCACGCCGTCACCGGCAAGCTGATCGTCGCGACCGACCGCTCCGAGCTGCCCCGGCTGCACGCCCTGGTCCAGCGCGGCCGGGAGAACGGCATACCGGTACGGGAACTGGGCGCGTCCCAGATCGCCGCGTACGAGCCGCAGGTGCGGGGCCTCGCCGCGATCCACGTCGGCACCACGGGCGTCTGCGACTTCGCGGGCGTCGCCCGGCAGCTCGCGGACGCGTCCGGGGCGGAGGTCCGCTTCGGCGCGGAGGCCGTCGCGATCGACCGGCGCCCGGCGCTCGGGGCCGCCGTCCGCACGGGCGACGGCACGGTCCTCCGCGCGCGCGTGCTGGTGAACTGCGCCGGGCTGCACTGCGACGAGGTCGCCCGGCTGGCCGGGGACGAGCCCGGCATGCGGATCGTGCCGTTCCGGGGCGAGTACTACACGCTGCGGCGGCCGGAGCTGGTGCGCGGGCTGGTCTATCCGGTGCCCGACCCCGCGTTCCCCTTCCTCGGCGTACACCTGACCCGGGGCGTCGACGGCGACGTCCACCTCGGGCCCAACGCGGTGCCGGCGCTCGCCCGCGAGGGGTACGACCGCGGCGTCGTACGGCCGCGGGAGCTGGGCACCACGCTGGCCTGGCCCGGCTCGTGGCGGATGGCCCGGCGGCACTGGCGGTACGGGGCGGGCGAGCTGCGGCGGTCGGTGTCCAGGGCCGCGTTCACGCGCGCGGTACGGCGCCTGCTGCCCGCGGTGACCGAGGACGACCTCGGGCCCGCGGCGGCCGGGGTACGGGCCCAGGCGGTGCTGCGGGACGGCACCCTGGTGGACGACTTCCTGATCCGGGAGGGCCCGCGGACCGTGCACGTACTGAACGCGCCGTCCCCCGCGGCCACCGCCGCGCTGCCGGTCGGCCGGGAGGTGGGCCGCAGGGCACTGGCCGCGTTGCGCGGAAGCTGAGAGCCCGCGCTCACCGGTCGCCGCCGTGGTGTCCTCGAGCGAGCGGCGGAGCGGCCTCGCCCGCACGCCCGTAAAATCGACCTCATTGTGTCTGACTCCGCCCGCACCCCCGATGTCCCCGACTCCGCGCCCGTCCCGCGGCACCCCCGTGCCAAGGGCGAGCCCCGGTTCCCCGACGGTCCGCAGGCGGATCCGGCCGGGTCCCACTTCGAGCGGCGGATCCGGAGTTTCCAGCCGCGCCGCAGCCGGGTCACGGCGGGCCAGGCGGACGCCCTGCAGCGGTTGTGGCCCCGGTGGGGGCTGGACGTCGACGGCAGCCGGAAGCTCGACCTGGCCGAGCTGTTCGGGAACACACGTCCCGTGGTGCTCGAGATCGGCTTCGGGATGGGTGAGGCGACCGCGCGCATGGGCGCCGCCGACCCGGACACCAACATCCTCGCCGTCGACGTGCACACCCCCGGCCAGGGCAATCTGCTGAACCTCGCCGACCGGGACGGGCTGGCCAACATCCGGGTCGCCAACGGTGACGCGATCATCCTGCTGCGCGAGATGCTCACGCCCGACGCGCTCGACGGGCTCCGCGTGTACTTCCCCGATCCCTGGCCGAAGAAGCGGCACCACAAGCGGCGGCTGATCCAGCCCGAGTTCCTCACACTCGCCGCGACCCGGCTCGGGCCGGGGGCGCTCCTGCACTGCGCGACCGACTGGGAACCGTACGCCGAACAGATGCTCGAGGTCCTCACGGCGCACCCGGACTTCGAGAACACGCAGCCCGGTGGCGGGTACGCGCCACGCCCCGCGTTCCGGCCGCTGACCCGTTTCGAGGGCCAGGGACTGGACAAGGGTCATGTGGTGAACGACCTGCTCTTCCGGCGCGTACAGCACAAGGAGCCCCTCCCTCGTTAGGGTCGATGCCGTGGCCACCTTCCCCCCGTACCCGACGGACGACCCCGGCGGTCCCACCGCCCCCGCAGGGCGCCCGCGCCTCCTGCGGGGCCCCGCGCGCTGGTGGCAGCGCAAGGGAGTGCGGTACGGCGCGCTGATCGCCCTGCTCGCGCTCTCCGGCCTGGTCATCCTCGCCCTGGTCCGCGAGCAGACCGGCACCGAGGGCTTCCTGGTCGGGCTGGCCCTCGCGGTGCTGCCCGTCCCCCTGCTGATCACCGCGTTCCGCTGGCTGGACCGGGTCGCGCCCGGACCCTGGCGGAACCTGCTCTTCGCCTTCGCCTGGGGCGCGTGCGCGGCCGCGCTGATAGCCATCGTCACGAACAGTTTCGCGGTCCACTGGATAGCGACGACCACCGCGGACCCGTCCGGCGCGGACGTCCTCGGCGCCACCGTCATAGCGCCCGTCGTGGAGGAGCTGGCGAAGGCGGCCGCGATACTGCTGGTCTTCCTCTTCCGCCGCCGGAACTTCACCGGGATCGTGGACGGGGCGGTCACGGCCGGGGTCACCGCGACCGGCTTCGCCTTCACCGAGAACATCCTCTACCTCGGCACGGCCTTCGGGACCGACCGGCTCAGCGGCGTGGACGGCATCGCCTCCGTCACGGCCGCGACCTTCTTCGTCCGCGTGATCATGTCGCCCTTCGCGCATCCGCTGTTCACGGTGCTCACGGGCATCGGCTTCGGCATGGCGGCGCTCGCCGCGGACCGGCAGCGCGTCCGCCGCGTCCTCCTCCCGCTCACCGGACTGCTGCTGGCGATGGGCCTGCACGCCCTGTGGAACGGCTCGACGACCTTCGGCCAGTTCGGCTTCATCGCGGTGTACACGGCCTTCATGATGCCCGCGTTCGGACTGCTGACCTGGCTGGTCATCTGGGCGCGGCAGCGGGAGCTGCGGACCGTGCGCGAGGAACTGCCCGCCTACGTGGCCGCCGGCTGGCTCACGCCGGCCGAGCCGTACGCCCTCGGCAGCCTGCGGGCACGGCGGCTGGCCCGCGACCACGCCGGGCACCACGGGGGCCCGGCGGCGGCCCGCGCGGTCACCGAGTACGAGACGTACGCGACCTCGCTCGCCCTCCTGCGGCGCCGTGGGCGCCGGGGCCGGGCGGGCGCCGACTTCGTCGTACGGGAACGGGAACTGCTCTTCGAGCTGTGGCGGCGCCGGGAGATCGCGCGGCCGGCGTTCGGCTACGCGGCGCGGGCCGTGGCACCGGGCCCCGCGGCGGCCTGGCCGGCGTACGCGCACACCCATGGCCACGGGTACGGGTACGGCTACGGCTACGCACCGGTGCACCAGCCCGGCCCGGTCGCGCCCCACTCCGGGCCCGAGCCGTATCCCGCGTACAGCACGCACTCCGCGCACGACCACAACCCCTACCGGTCGTAGACGTCACGCGGACAGCCGCCGCTCGCGGGACACGGCCCCTGCCGCACCGGCGCCGTCAGCGTGCCTCGGACGCCTCCGTGAGCCGGGCGAGCTCCTCGTCGGTGAGCGTCAGATCGCCCACGGCGTTGCCGCCGGCGGCCGTGTAGGCGTCGAGCACGGCGAAGGACCGTGCCTCGTCGGCGGTCCAGCCGAAGACGTTGCCGCCGAGGGCGAGCGGGAACACCTCGAGGTCGGACGAGCCGAGCTTGCGAAGAGAAGTCATGCTTCACTTCAACGTCCGAGCCGGACGTACGCATTGCGTACGTCCGGCCGAAGAATCGTGAACAGTGAGCAGCCCGCAGGAGCTACGCCAGGGGTGACGTCAGGGGTTGAGGCCCTTGCTCTGCAGCCACGCCATCGGGTCGATGCCCGAGCCGCTGCCGCCGGGGTGGACCTCCATGTGCAGGTGGGCGCCGGTGACGTTGCCCGTGGCGCCCACGCGGCCGATGACGTCGCCGGTCGCGACCTTCTGGCCGACGCTGACGCTGATCGAGGACTGGTGGGCGTACCAGATCTCGGTGCCGTCGTCGAGGGTGAGCACGGTCTTGTAGCCGTACGAGCCGTCGTAGCCCGCCTGCGTGATCGTGCCGCTGTGGACCGCCTTGAGCAGGGTGCCCGTGGGCGCGGCGAAGTCGATGCCGGTGTGGTAGCCGGAGGACCAGTAGGCGCCGGCCTGACCGAAGGTCGAGGTGATGGTGTACGAGGAGGTCGGGAGCACGAACTGCCGGGCGAGCTTCGCGAGGCGCTCGGCCTCGGCCTTCTTCGCGGCCTCCTCCTCCGCCTTCTTCTTCTCGGCGGCGGCCTTCTCCTCGGCGGCCTTCCGCTCCTCGGCGGCGCGCTCGGCGGCCTCCAGCGCGGCCTTCTCCTCGGCGGCGGCCGCGGCGGCGGCGTCGACCTGGTCCTGCTGCGACTCGGCCTGCTGCATGATGCGGGCGCGCAGCACCTCGCCGGCGTCCGAGGTGCCCTGCTCGCCGTCGGCGACGGTGAGGCCGGCGGTGCTGAGCGCGGTGGCGGAGCCCTGGGGCTCCTCGTCGGTGTCGGCGGCGAACACCGATCCGACGTTCGGCAGGTCGGGCATCGATATGGACACCGGGGGCTTGCCGGTCTGCGCGGTGGCCATGCCGCCCGCGCCGACCGCGGCTATGACGCCGACGCCGAGAACGGTGGAGCTGCGGGCGAGTCCACCGCCGCGCTGCTTGGCCACGCGGTGCCGGCCGCGCACGGGACGGACGGAGTCCGCCGTGGGGTTCCACTCCTGCCAGGGACCCTCGTTCTCACCGTTGTAGGTGCCGTAGCCGAAAGTGTCGCCGTTCTTCTGGCTCGGCATGAAGGGGTCGACCGGAGTTTCGGTCGCAGGCCGGTTGGACGCCACGTAGGCGTACTCCTTTCCTTCCTTCTCGCCTACCGGGTTAGCTGACGGGTTCGGAACAGGAAGGTCTCCTACGCGCGTATACCGGCCGTGTCTCCACGGCGATATCCGCACGATTCACCCCAATTGGTGGTTCCCCGGTTCCCTTGCGGGATTCGGCGCGTGCGCACGGAGCCGTCTCTTGTGACGGCTGGGACTACCGCGCTGCGTTATCGAACGTTAATAGACGCGCAGGCCGTATTCCAAGCAGTTCCATGTGATCGTTGCGACTTTCGCGCCGGACCAAAGGGTCATGGCATGCGGAAATCGGGCGAGTTGCCTCCGGCCGGGAAACATCCAAGTTTCTGATGGTGCGTCAGTTGTTATGCGGCGGGAGTCGCCCGGACACGCTTGGTGACGGCCTCGCGGCCCGGTCAGCCCGCCGTGCGTTCCGTCAGGCCGGTCAGCGCCGGCGACGACGTCGGCATCGCCGGCATCGTCAACTCCGCCAGCGGCAGGGTGTGCTGGGTCTGGAGGACCTTCGCCCGCAGGTACCGGACGTTGTGGTCGGTCGTGAAGACGCCCGTGGCGACGCGGTCACGGACCTCGACCCCCAGGTCGCGCAGCTGCCGCGCCTTGTCGGGGTTGTTGGAGAGCAGGTCGAGCCCGTCGAGGCCGAGCGCCCGCAGCATCTGGGCGGCGGCGGTGTAGTCCCGGCCGTCCTCGGGCAGGCCGAGGGCCGCGTTGGCGGCGTAGGTGTCGAGGCCCTCGTCCTGGAGCGCATACGCGTCGAGCTTGTTGTAGAGACCGATGCCCCGGCCCTCCTGACGGAGGTAGAGGAGCACTCCGCCGCGGTCGGCGATCCGCTCCACCGCCTCCCGCAGCTGCGGGCCGCAGTCGCAGCGCGCCGAGCCGAAGACGTCCCCGGTCAGGCACTCGGAGTGCAGCCGGACCAGCGGCGTCGCGCCGGGCGCGAGCTCGCCGAGGACGACGGCCACGTGCTCCTGGCCGTCGGCCAGTCCGTGGAAGGTGACCAGTTCGGCGTCGACGGAGTAGCCGTCGTGGAAGCGCAGCGGCACCCGGACGCGGGCGCGCGGGGTGGCGACGGGGAGGTCGGTCATGCGGGTCTCCGTTGCAGCGGGTCCTTGCTTCACTTTTGAAGCACGGCGGCGCACAGGACTCTAGCTCTGCTTTAAAGTTCAAGCAACCAGTTCGGGTGACCGACCGGCGACCGTCCGGAGTGAGCCACGGCAGGCGCACCCCGTCACGCGGAAGGGCAGGACCTCCTGCGCCACGGCAGTTCGTCGGGCGGCCGCACGGCCCGCGGTCCGTCGCCCTGGACGGCCTCCGCCACACTCAGGCAGATCCGCTCCAGCTGTTCCACCTGCTCCGCCGTGAGGTGGTCGAAGACCGCCCGGCGCACGGTGTCGACGTGCCCCGGCGCCGCTCGCTCCAGCAGCGCCTGCCCCTCGTCCGTGAGCACCGCGACACTGCCCCGCCGGTCCGAGGGGCACTCCTCGCGCCGTACCGCCCCGTCCCTCTCCAGGCGCGTCACCGCGTACGTGAGCCTGCTGCGCGTGATCTTCAGCGCCTCGGCGAGATCGGTCATCCGCAGCCGCCGCTCCGGTGCCTCGGAGAGGAAGGCCAGGACGGTGTAGTACAGGTGCGGCAGGCCGGCCTCCCGCTGGAGCTGCCGGTCGAGCGCGTCCTCCAGGAGCAGCGAGGCGGCGACGTACGCGCGCCAGGCACGCTGTTCCTCGGCGGTGAGCCAGCGGGTCGTCATGCGGACAGTGTAGTAATTGCTTAAAAGTTGAACCAGCGTTCCGGCAGCGTCGCATCCGCACGAGCGGGATGACCACAGGAGTACGCCCATGCCCCACCCCCACGTCCTGCTGTCCGCGGCCGTCTCCCTCGACGGCTTCCTCGACGACACCGGACCCGAACGGCTGCTGCTCTCGAACGCGGCCGACTTCGACCGGGTCGACGAGGTGCGGGCGGCGAGCGACGCCATCCTCGTCGGCGCGGGCACCCTGCGCGCCGACAACCCCCGCCTCCTGGTCAACTCGCCCGACCGGCGCGCGGCCCGGGTCGCCGCCGGCCTCCCGGAGTACCCGCTGAAGGTCACCGTCACCGCGGCCGGGAACCTCGACCCGGCGGCGCGGTTCTGGCACACCGGCGGCGAGAAGGCGGTCTACACGACCGACCGGGGCGCCGAGCGGCTGCGCGGCCTCGGACTGCCGGCCGACGTGGTCCCCGTCGGCCCCGACCTGGAGTGGCGCGCCGTCCTCGACCACCTCGGCACCGCACGCGGCGTCCGGCGCCTCATGGTGGAGGGCGGCGGGCGCATCCACACCCAGCTGCTCGGGCAGGGCCTCGCCGACGAACTCCAGCTCGTCGTGGCCCCCCTCCTCGTCGGCGAGCCGGACGCCCCCCGGATGTTCGGCACCGGACCGTACCCCGGCGGCCCGCGCAGCCGGCTCCGGTTGCTGGAGACCCGGCCGATCGGTGACGTCGTGCTCCTGCGGTACGCCCCCACGGTGCCCGGCACCGGCACGTCGGCGTCCGCCGCCGACCGGCAGTGGCTGGCGCTCGCGTGCGAACTGGCGGCCGACTGCCCGCCCTCGCGGACCGCGTTCAGCGTGGGCGCGGTGGTCGTCGCCGCCGACGGTACGGAGCTGGCCCGCGGCCACTCCCGGGAGGGCGGCGACCCCGTGGTCCACGCCGAGGAGGCCGCCCTGGCGAAGCTGGACCCCGCCGATCCGCGCCTGGCCGGCGCCACGGTCTACAGCAGCCTGGAGCCCTGCGCCCGCCGGGCCTCCCGCCCGTCGCCCTGCGCCCGGCTGATCCTGGACGCCGGGGTACGCCGGGTGGTCACCGCCTGGCGCGAGCCCGGCACGTTCGTGGTGGACGCCGACGGCAACGGGCTGCTCGCCGCGGCGGGCGCCGACGTGCTCGTCCTCCCGGAGTTCGAGGGCCGGGCGACCGCGCCGAACCGTCACCTGCTCGCCCCCTGAGGACCGATGTGCTCGCCACCCCGTCGATGACGTACACTGGTTTCACCGACGCGGGGTGGAGCAGCTCGGTAGCTCGCTGGGCTCATAACCCAGAGGTCGCAGGTTCAAATCCTGTCCCCGCTACTGAAGGCCAAGGGCCGGAATCCGACAAGGATTCCGGCCCTTGGTGTTGTCCCAGGCGTCTCCCCCGGTTTGTCCCAGGCGTCTCCCCCGGTGGTTCACCTACTCCACCGGGACCGGGGCGCCCCCGTCGCCCGCCCGGCACGCCCTCGCCGCGTCGCGCAGCCACAGGGCGCTCGCCTTCGGCGTGCGCCGTTGCGTGGCGTAGTCCACGTGGACGAGACCGAAGCGCTTGGCATAGCCGTACGCCCACTCGAAGTTGTCCAGCAGCGACCAGCAGAAGTAGCCCCGGACGTCCGCGCCCGCCGCGCGGGCCCTGCCGACGGCCGCGAGGTGGTCGGCGAGGAAGGCGATGCGGTCCGCGTCCTGGATCCGCCCCGACGCGTCCACGGGGGAGGCCGTGTCGTCGAAGGCGGCGCCGTTCTCCGTGATGTACAGCGGCAGGTCGCCGTACTCCCGGGTGAGGCGGGTGAGCAGGCTGGTCATGCCCTCCGGGTAGATCTCCCACGGCATCGCGGTCGAGGGGCGGTCCGTCTGCTGCACCGACCGGTAGCCGTGCGGCTCGTCCGAGGGCTTCACGACGTTGCGGAAGTAGTAGTTCACGCCGAGGAAGTCCAGCGGCTGCGCGATGGTCTCCAGGTCACCGTCCTCGACCGGCGGCAGGGCGTCGTACGGCGCGAGGTCGGCGAGCAGGTCCTCCGGGTAGCGGCCGTGCACCACCGGGTCGAGGTAGATGCGCGTGCCCACCGCGTCGGCCCGGCGGGCGGCCTCGACGTCCTCGGGCGCGTCCGAGGCGGGCTGTGCGACCACGGGGTTGAAGGTGATGCCGACCCGGGGCGGCCGTGCCGCCCGCTCCCGCACCTGCCGGGCGGCCAGCCCGTGGCCGAGCAGCAGGTGGTGCGCCGCCTTCGTGAAGTCGGGGAAGCTCGTGCGGCCCGGGGCGTGGACCCCCTGGTAGTAGCCGAGCATCGCCGAGCAGTACGGCTCGTTGAGCGTGATCCAGTCGGTCACCCGGTCGCCCAGGGCGTCGGCCACGATCCCGGCGTACTCCGCGAAGCGGTACGCGGTGTCCCGGACCGGCCAGCCGCCCGCGTCCTCCAGCTCCTGGGGCAGGTCCCAGTGGTAGAGGGTGGCCCAGGGGGTGATGCCCTTGTCCAGCAGCTCGTCGACCAGCCGGTCGTAGAAGGCGAGGCCGCGCGCGTTGACCGGCCCCTTGCCGCCCGGCTGGACGCGCGGCCAGGAGACGGAGAAGCGGTAGGCGTCCAGGCCGAGACCCGCGAGCAGCCCGACGTCCTCGGGCATCCGGTGGTAGTGGTCGCAGGCCACGTCGCCGTGGTCGCCGCCGGCCACCGCGCCCGGCGTATGGCTGAAGGTGTCCCATACGGACGGGGCGCGGCCGTCCTCCGCGGCGGCCCCCTCGATCTGGTAGGCGGACGTGGCCGCGCCCCAGACGAAGTCGGCGGGCAGCCCGTTCACGGCCTCGCCGAGCAGGGACTCACCGGTCATGGGTTCGCCGGCCACCGGCTCGCCTGCCACGGGTTCGGTGCTCGCAGCGGTCATCCGCTCCACCCTCCTGGGGACGTGAGTGACGTAGAACGCCCCCGCCCGCCACTGCACCTGCGGGTGGGAGCGCTCCCAAAGGCTTGCCCCTCCCCTCCACCGTGTCAAGTAGTGCGAATTTCAGCCAACAGGCCGACGGCCGAGGCGAGTTCCCGATGGCCGGTTGACACACCTTCACCATTCGGTCACCTTCTTGGGAGCGCTCCCATTCACCACTCGACGCTCCTCCCCTCTCTTCTCCTCTCCTTCCTTCTTCGCGCTCCTCCGCTCCGGCCCGGCGCCCGCGCGCCCGCCTCCGCGGACTCCTTCCTCGCTCCTGCGCTGCGCGGCCGCCCTCGCGGTCCCGCGCTTCCGTCGCGCTGCCACGGCTGTTCCTGCGCCGTCCGTCCGACCCTCGTTCGTCGAACCGGAAAGTGA
Source organism: Streptomyces sp. CRN 30 (assembly GCF_034105845.1). Lineage (NCBI taxonomy): Bacteria > Bacillati > Actinomycetota > Actinomycetes > Kitasatosporales > Streptomycetaceae > Streptomyces > Streptomyces sp. CRN 30. The sequence goes on from NZ_JAVRHI010000017.1 coordinate 23,850, forward strand.
CCGCACGTATGCCTGACCGCACCTCCGCACAGCCTGACGCCCAACCCGTCGCCCAGCTCGTCGCAGAGCCCGTGGCCCAGCCCTCCGCCCAGCCGCTCGCGCAGCCCGGGACCACCCTCGGCACCCCGTTCGTCGAGCGCAACCTCGACCTGGTCGGCAAGCTCTACCAGCGCTCCGTGTACCCCTCCGCCCTGGACGTCGCCGGCGGCAAGCGGCTGTCCTCGCCGCTCGTCGTCGACCTCGACCCGACGACCGTGTGCGACCTCGCCTGCCCGGAGTGCATCAGCTCCCAGGTGCTGCACCACGGCCAGATAGACAAGGACCGCATCGTCCGGCTCGCCCACGAGCTGGCCGGTTCGGAGGTCCGCGCGGTGATCCTCATCGGCGGCGGGGAACCGTTGCTCCACCGCGCCATCGGCCGGATCATCGAGGTGCTCCACGGGGCGGGCATCCAGCTCGGCCTGGTCACCAACGGCACCCAGATCCACCGCCACATCGACCAGCTCGCCGCGATGCTGTCCTGGGTACGGGTCTCGGTGGACGCCGGGAGCGCGGACACCTTCCAGGCCTTCCGCCCCAGCCGGGGCAAGCGCAGCGCCTTCCCCCAGGTCATCGAGAACATGCGGCTGCTCGCCTCCCGCAAGCAGGGCCGGCTCGGCTACTCGTTCCTGCTCATGCAGCGCTTCGACGACGACGGCGGGGTCACCGACTCCAACTACGACGAGGTGTACCGGGCCGGCCTGCTCGCCCGGGAGATCGGCTGTGACTACTTCGAGGTCAAGGCGATGCTGGACGAGGACCACTACACGGTCAACCAGCGGGCCGAGGACATCGAGGCGGTGGAGGAGCAGATCGCCCGGCTGCGGGAGCTGGAGGACGACTCCTTCCACGTACTGCACTCCTCCAACTGGCAGGCGGTGCGCCGTGGTTCCGACCCCGTGCAGCCCAAGGAGTACCGTTCCTGCGCGGTCACCGAACTGCGCACCACCGTCACGCCCACCGGCGTCTTCGTCTGCCCCTACCACCGGGGCAACCCCAAGGGGCGGATCGGCGACATCGCGGACATGAGCTTCGCCGACATGTGGGCGGCGGCCGACACCACGGTGATCGACCCCCGCGAGGACTGCCGCTTCGTGTGCGCCCGGCACGCCACCAACCAGGAGATCGCGCTGCTCCCGGGGCGTCCCGTACCGGTCGAGCTGCTCGAGGACTTCGACCCCTTCATCTGACCGACGGCACGCGCCCGGAGCCCGCGCCCGGCGCTCCGGTGCGCCCGCGCCACCGCGCGCCTCTTCGCCGCGTCGCCCGGCACCGGCCCGGTCCCCGCCCGGTGTCCGACCCCCGCGCGCGTCACCCACTCACGCCACTCTCACCACACACACCCCCGAACCCCCGAACCCCCGAACCCAAGCAACAGTGCCAGGAGCCCACATGCGCTTAGCCGTGATCGGAGCCGGTCCCGCGGGCCTCACCTGCGTCAAGCAGGCCCTCGCCGACGGCCATGACGTCGTCTGCTTCGAGAAGCACGAGGACATCGGCGGCATCTGGAACCCCGCGTCCGGCGGCGCCTACGCGGGCGTCCGGATGCAGAGCTCGCGCATGAGCATGCCGTTCTCGGACCACCCGCCCGCCTTCACCGCCGACTTCCCCACGCAGGACGAGGTACAGGCGTACCTGCGCTCGTACGCCGCGGAGCCCGGCCTGCTCGACGCGGTGCGTTTCGGCCACGAGGTCGTCCGGGTCGCGAAGGACGGCGAGGGCTGGTCGGTGACCGCCCGGCGGCAGGGGGGCGCGGAGGCGACCGAGCGTGTCGACGCCGTCCTGGTCGCCAACGGCGAGCTGTGGCGGTCCCGGCTGCCGGCCGGCGGCCTCCCGGCGCCCGGGACCGGCGTACGGGTGCTCACCGCCCCCGAGTACCGCGGGCCGTCCGGCTTCGCCGGGCAGCGGGTCCTGGTCGTGGGCGGCGGGGTGAGCGGCGCCGACATCGCCGCCGACCTGGCGCCGCACGCCGCCCGGGTGGACTGGTCCGTGCGCCGCAGGCAGCTGTTCCTGCCGCGGGACATCGGCGGCGCCTACAACGACGCCCTGTTCTCGTACGCGGGCCGCGTCGCCGTCGAGGACGTGCCGTACGCCGAGTACCTGGACTGGCTGACCGAGTGGATCCCCGACTACATGCGCGGGTACCGGGCCACCGGACTGCTGCCCGAGGCCGGCTTCCACGGGGCCGTGCACGTCAACGAGAAGATCGTCCCCGCGGTGCACGACGGAGGGGTGCACCCGGTGGCGGCCTTCGACCGGTTCGCCGACGACGGGCAGGTGGTCCTCGCGGACGGGACCACCGGCCGGTACGACACCGTGGTGCTGTGCCTCGGCTACGAGCCACCGGACTACGGCTTCATCGAGCTACCCGGGGAACTGGCGCGCGAGGACCTCTACGAGCACCACTTCTGGCGCCACGACCCGACCCTGGCCGTCGTCAACACCCCGGTGGACACCGAGGCGTTCGGCACCGCCTGCCCGTACTTCGAGGCGATCGCCGGCTGGGTGCTGAGCGTGCTCGGCGGCAAGACGGCGCTGCCCGGACCCGCCGAGCGCGCCGAGTGGTGCGCGCGCCACATGTCCGCGCTGCACGACCGGCGCTACCTCGACTGCTGGCTGGAGACGGTCCGTTACGGGCTGCTCAGCGGCACGCTGCCCGACCCGGCCGTGCACTTCCGGGCCTACTGGACCGTCGTCTCCAGCCAGGTCGACCCCGCCAACCTGCGCCCGGGGCGGGCCCGGCCGGTGCCCGCCGTGCACGACGGGCGGCTGGACCTGGACGGCGTACGGCACCGCGTCCTGGCCGCGCTGCCGGCCGGCACCCGGCAGCGGCTGCTGGCCGCCGGGGAGATCGACGCGTCCGACCTGGCGGCGGCCGAGCGGGTGCCCGCCGGGCGGGAGCTCGCGCCCTGGCTGCCGTACCGGCAGCGCGAGACGTCCGCCACCGGCCCCGCCGGTCATGCCGGTGCCGCCGGTGCCGCGGAGGGGGAGGCCGCGTGAAGGTCCGGACCGGCACCGGGACCGGGGCGGAGGAACGGGCGGCGGGCGGCCGGTGGCGCCTGGTCACCGATCCCGCGGTGCGCAACCTGATCGCCGTCAGCGGGGCGATCGGGGTGGCCGGCGCGTTCGTGGTGCCCACCACCAGCCTCTTCCTCACCCAGGCGGTCGCCGCCACGCCCCTGATGGTCGGCCTGTTCTTCGCCGCCCGGTCGATCGCGGAGATCGGCACCGACGTGGTGGTGGGCGCGGTCTCCGACCGGCTGCGCGACCGCCGTACGATCCTGGTGCTGACCGCGCTGCTGAACGCGTCCGGCGCCCTGTGCTACACGTTCCTGCGCGACTACTACGCGCTGCTCGTGACCGGCATGATCTGCTTCGGTCTCGGCGGCGCCTGCTTCGGCCAGCTGTTCGCCTACACCCGGGACCTGGCGGACGCGCGGGGCGTGGACGCCCCGTTCTTCAACGGCTTCCTGCGCTCGGTCACCTCGGCGGCCTGGGTGGTGGGCCCGCCGCTCGCCTTCTGGATCATCGCCGAGTGGTCGTTCACCGTGCTGTACGCCGTGACGGCCGGCCTCTCCCTGCTCGCGGCGGTGCTGTGCCGGTGGGGGCTGCCACAGCCCGGCGGGCCGGCGGCCAAGGACACGGGGGCGGACCCGTCCGGGACACCGGCGGACGAGGAGCCGCCGCCCGGGCTGCGCGGGATGTTCGCCGGGGTCGGGCTGCACACGATGCTCGTGCTCGGGTCCGTGGTCCTGCTGCTCGGCGCCAACGCGATGTACCAGATCAACCTGCCCCTCCACGTCACCGAGGAGCTGGGCATGAGCGCCCAGTTCGCCGGCCTGCTGCTCGGGGTGAGCGCGGCGGTGGAGATCCCGCTGCTGGTGCTGGCGGGCGTCTGGGCGGACCGCCTCGGCAAGCGGCGGCTGATGATCGCCGCCGCCGTCTGCGCCACCCTGTTCTTCTCCCTCCTGCCGTTCGCGGAGGGCCGCCCGGCGCTGCTCGCCCTCCAGCCCCTCAACGCCGCCTGGGCCGCGGTCGCCCTGAACATCCCCGTCGTGATGCTCCAGGACAGCCTGCCCGGCCGGGCAGGCACCGCGTCGGCCCTGTACTCCAGCGCCTTCAAGGCCGGCATGTTCCTGGGCGGCCTCGTCGTCGGCACGGTCGCCACCTGGACGGGCTACACCCAGGTCTTCTGGGTGTGCGCCGGCCTCACCGCGCTGGCCGGAGTGCTGGTGCTGTGCCTGCGCCCCTCCGCCCCCACCCCCATCGACCACCTCTCCGACCCCGCGGATCCCACCGACTCCGCCGAGCCCCGCGAAGGGAGCGCCGCGTGACCACGCCGCCGCCCGCCTGTACGGTCGTCGTACCCACCTACAACCGCACCGGACTGCTCCGGCACACCCTGGACTCCCTGTGCCGCCAGCAGCTCCCGGACGGCGACCGCTTCGAGGTGGTGGTCTCGGACGACGGCTCCACCGACGACACCGAGAAGCTCGTCACCGGTTACCGTGACCGGCTCGACGTGCGCTTCTTCTTCCAGGAGGACGAGGGCTACCGCGTCGCGCGGGCCCGCAACGTCGGCATCGGGCACGCCCGTGCCGACGTCTGTGTCTTCGTGGACTCCGGCGTGATCCTGCACTCCGGGGCGCTCGCGGCGCACCTGGCGGCGCACCGGGAGACGTCCGCGCCCACGGCGGTCGTCGGTTACGTGCTCTGCTTCAACGAGGGCAACGAGGACGGCCAGGAGATCCTCGACTCCCTCGACCTCGCCGACCCGGACGCCTCCTTCGCCGAGTTCACGGCCGCGGGCCGCTGGCCGGACATCCGCGAGGACTACTACGAGCGCTACGGCGAGGACCTGGACGCGCTGACGGCGCCCTGGCTCATGTGGTGGACCTGCAACGCGTCGGCCTCCACCGCGCTGCTGCGCGGGGCCGGCGGCTTCGACGAGGCGTACCGCTCCTGGGGCGCCGAGGACGTCGACCTCGGCTACCGGCTGCGCACGGCCGGTGCGCGCTTCGTCCTGCGCCGCGACGCGGCCGCGCTGCACGTGCCGCACCCGAAGAGCTACGAGGACAACATGCGTTCGGCCGCCCTCAACTACCGGTACTTCGCGGACAAGTTCGACACCCCGGTCGCCCACCTCGTGCCGGACACCCACTTCCACGAGATCGAGGACGTCCTGCGCTCGCGCGGCCTGGCCGACGGCGAGCCGACCGAGCGGTTCGGCACGGTGGTCCGCCCCATCGACCTGATGGACGCCGAGCGGGCCGCGCCACCCACGGTCGCGAGAGGCGACCGGTGACCCCTCCGCTGCTCGGCACGTGGATCTGGAAGGACCGTGAAGTGCGACGTGACATGCCCCGGGTGCTGGTGTTCTCCCCGCACCCCGACGACGAGGTGATCGCCTGCGGCGGCACCATCGCCCGGCTCGCCGCCGAGGGCGCCCGGGTGGGCGTGGTGTTCGCCACCGACGGCGCGATGTCCCACGCGGCCGTGCTGGACATCCACACCGAGCCCACCCCCGACGAGTTGCGCGTGATCCGCCGCGAGGAGGCCTTCATGGCGGCCAAGGCGATGGGGCTGCGGGAGGAGGCCGTGCGGTTCCTCGACTACCCCGACACCCGGCTCGCGGACCACCTGCCGGAGTTCCGCCGGGACGTGCTGGAGGTCCTGCGCGAGCACCGGGACGTCACCCAGGTGTACGTCCCGCACGAGGTCAGGGAGCTCAACGCCGACCACCGGCTGACCGGCGAGACGGTGGTGACCTGCCTGGCCGAACTGGGGCTCGCCCCGGACGTGTACCGGTACGTGGTGTGGGACGAGCGCACCGAGGAGGAGTTCGGCTTCGTCAACCGCAACCCGGCGGACGGCCCGGGCACGGGCGCCGAGCGGCTCGCGTCCTTCGACATCAGCGCGTACACGCCGCACAAGCACGCCGCGTTCCGCGAGCACCGCACCCAGGTCGAGCTGTACGCCCCGGGGCAGACCCGGCCCGTCGTACCGCTGCCGTTCCAGGAGCGCGTGTACGCGGCGCACACCGAGGAGTTCTGGATCACCGAGCCGGGCGGCGCCCCCGGCGCCCGCACCCGGGAAGGGAAGTGACGACGACCGTGACGACCGTGACAGGAGGCCCCGGGGCGCCCTCGGCAGGCGACACCGCGACACCCTCGGCGGACAGCACCGCGGTGGCACCCACGGCGGACGCCACCGCGGCGCCCGCGACCACCGCCCCGCCCGCCACCGCCCTGCCCGCACTCGAGCCGCTGGCCCGATGGCCGCGCCTGACCTCGGCGATCCCGCCCGATCCGGCGGTGGAGCGCCGCGTGGCCGAGATCCTCGCGCAGCTCACGCTGGAGGAGAAGGTCGGCCAGATGATCCAGCCCGAGCTGGCCGAACTGACGCCCGAGGACGTGCGCGAGTACGGCATCGGCTCCGCCCTCAACGGCGCCGGCATCTGGCCCGGCGGCAGGCGCCACGCCACCGTCCAGGACTGGGTGGACGCCGTCGACGGCTTCTGGGCGGCGGCCGAGGAGCACTGGCGAGGCCGCCCCGTCCGCGTCCCCTTCATGTGGGCCACCGACGCCGTCCACGGGCACAACAACGTGCACGGTGCCACCGTCTTCCCGCACAACATCGGCCTCGGCGCGGCCGGCGACCCGGACCTCGTACGGCGCATCGGCGAGGCCACCGCCCGCGAGGTCGCCGCCACCGGCATGGACTGGATCTTCGCCCCCACGGTCACCACCCCGCGCGACCGCCGCTGGGGCCGCTACTACGAGGGCTACGGCGAGGACCCCGCCCTCGTGCACGCGTACGGCCGGGCCATGGTCGAGGGCCTCCAGGGCGACGTCGCCGCCCTGCGCACCGACGGCAAGGTGCTCGCCACCCTCAAGCACTGGATCGCCGACGGCGGCACCGCGAACGGCGGCGACCGCGGCACCGCCCACTGCTCCGAGGAGGTCCTCCGCGACATCCACGCCCAGGGCTTCCTGGCCGGCATCACGGCCGGCGCGCAGAGCGTGATGGTCTCCTTCAGCAGCTGGTCGAACCCCGCCAACTACGACCACACCCCCGGCCGCGCCGAGCCCTACAACGACAAGGTCCACGGCAGCAGGTACCTGCTGACCGACGTGCTCAAGGACGCCCTCGGCTTCGACGGCATCGTCATCAGCGACTGGGACGCGCACGCCGAGGTCGCCGGCTGCTCCGCCGGGGACGCCGGGTACGCCATCAACGCCGGACTCGACGTACTGATGGTGGCCGGCCGCGAGGCCTGGCAGAGCGTGCACCGGACGACCGTCCGGTACGTGCGCGACGGGGTGATCCCCCTGGCGCGCGTCGACGACGCCGTCTCCCGCGTGCTGCGCGTGAAGATGCGCGCCGGCCTGTGGGACAAGCCCCGCCCCCGCGACCGTACCCTCACCCGCGCGCAGTCCCCGGTCGTCGGCTGCGCCGAGCACCGGGAGCTGTCCCGGGAGGCCGCCCGCAAGTCCCTGGTCCTGCTGAAGAACACCCCCGGCCTGCTGCCCCTGTCCCGCACCGCGCGCGTGCTGGTCACCGGCAGCGCCGCCGACGACCTGAGCAAGCAGTGCGGCGGCTGGACCCTGACCTGGCAGGGCGACGACGTGGACCGCGCCGACCTGCCGGACGGCAGCACCCTGGCGGACGCGGTCCGCTCGGTCGTCGGCAGCGAACGGTGCACCGTCGACCCGGCGCTGGTGCACGCCGACCCCACCCAGTTCGACGTGGCCGTGGTCGCCCTCGGCGAGGACTCGTACGCCGAGATGCGCGGCACCCTCAAGCCGTGGCGCTCCCTCGCCTACGCCGAGCTGAAGTCGTCCTACGCGCGTGACGTGGAGGTGCTGCGCCGGCTGCGGACCGCCGGCCTGCCCGCCGTCTCCGTCTTCTTCACCGGCAGGCCCCTGTACTGCACGGAGGAGATCAACCTCTCGCACGCCTTCGTCGCCGCCTGGCTGCCCGGCCCGTACGCGTCCGGCGTCACCGACGTCCTCTTCGCCGCCCCGGACGGCGCGCCCACACACGACTTCCAGGGCCGGCTGCCGTCCTCCTGGCCGCGCACCCGGGACTCCGCCGCCGTCAACCGGATCCCGCCCCACCTGCCCGGCTACCGCGTACCCGCCGAGGAGACCGCACCGGAGGACGGGTACACCCCGCTGTTCCCGGTGGGCCACGGGCTCTCCCTGCACGATCCGGCCCCGGCCGCCGGCCCCCTGCCGCCGGACGTCTTCCGGCCGGCCCCGCCGCCGCCCCCGGCCGACGGCCCGCTCCGGGTCCTCGACGCGGCGGGCACCCCGTACCGGCTGCGGGTCGGCGGCCACAACACCTGGTCGCGCGAGGACGTCTCGCTGACCGGGCCGACCCGGTGCCTCATCGTGCACGCCGACCCGGTGCCCGGCCCCGGCGCGGACCAGGGGGAGGGCACCGCGCTGCGGCTGCGCTTCACCGGCTACCCGGCCTTCGTCTACGCCGAGTCGCCCACCGGCACACCGGCCGACCTGCGCGGCCACCTGGAGACCGGGGCCCACGTGCGGTTCCGCGCGCGGGTGCTCGAACGGCCCACGGCCGCCCTGTACCTGGCCTGTCACGACGACTACCCGGCCCAGCCCGGCGTGGACCTGGCTCCGGTGCTGCGCGAGGCACCGGAGGGCGAGTGGACCACGGTCTCCGTGCCGCTCGCGAGCCTGGCCGCGGTCGGCATGGACCTGCGCCACGTGGACGTGCCGTTCATGCTCTACACCGAGGGCACGGCGCTGCTGGAGATCGCCGACGTCGGCTGGCGCGTCCCCTGACGACTCACGCCGGGAACGTCGGAAGCCCCCTGCTCGGACACTGTCCGACCAGGGGGCTTCCGTCTCGCTCCCCGTAGGCCCTGTGGGACTCGAACCCACAACCAATGGATTAAAAGTCCACTGCTCTGCCAATTGAGCTAAGGGCCCTCGTGATGTTGCCTCCCCGAGCATAGCCGGACGATGCCGGGAGTCCGATCGGGTATCGGTGACCCGGCCGAACCGGGCGCCCGCGAAAGGTTCCGTAGCGGAACAGAACGGGAGAAAGCCACACCCCCGGCGATCGGATCGCCGGGGGTGTGCTGGGTCAGGCCGGGTCAGCCGTTGCGCTTCCAGCGGGGCTTGTCGTCGCGGCGGCCGAAGGAGCCGGAGCCCGAGCCGGAGCCCGAGCCGGAGCCACGGTGGTCGTCACGGCGGCCGTACGGACGGTCGTGGCCGCCGGAGCGGAAGCCGCCGCCCGAGGGGCGGTCGCCCTGACGGTCGCGGTTGTACGGGCGGTCGCTGCCCCGGTGGCCACCACGGTCGTCACGGCGGTCGAAGGAACGGCCACCGCGGTCGAAGCCACGGTCGTTGTCCCGGCGGAAGCCACTGCGCTCACCGTCACGGCGTTCGAACGAACGGCCGCCACGGTCGTCACGGCGGTCGTCCCGACGGAAGCCACCGCGGTCCCGGTCACGGTCGCGGTTGAAACCGCCACGGTCACCGCCGCGGTCGTCCCGGCGGTCGAAGGAACGGCCACCGCGGTCGAAGCCACGGTCGCGGTCACGGTCCCGGTTGAAGCCGCCGCGGTCGCCGCGGTCGCCGCGGTCGTTCCGGTCGCCCCGCTCGTCACGACGGAAGCCGCGGTCACGGTCGCGGTCGCGGTTGAAGCCGCCACGGTCACGGTCCCGGTTGAAACCGCCACGGTCACCGCGGTCGTCACGCCGCTCCCGGCGCTCGTACGAGGGCCGCTCGTACGACGAGGAGGACGGCGCCTCCTCCGTGCGCTCGGCGCGCTCCACCAGCTGGGGGGTGGTCTGCTCGGGCAGGGAGACCACGGCGTCCTGCTCGGTGTCGCCGGTGCCCGCAGCGTTGTCGGCGGTCTCGCCGCGCGCCTGCGCCAGTGCCCCGGCCGGGTCCTCGCCCCGCTCCCGGGCGACCCGCGCGACCAGCCGGTCGGCCTCGTCACGCAGCTCGGCCGCACGGCGCGTAGCCCGCTCCAGCTCCTTGCTGAGCTGGGCGACCTCGCGCTCGGCCTGCTGGGCGGCGTTGCCCGCGGACTCGGCCTGGACCTCGGTCATCGACCGGGCACCGGTGATCTCGGCGACCTCGGGGTCGAACGCGGCACCGCCCTGGATGATGTGGCGCGAGGCGTCGACGCCCGCGTCCTCCATCAGCCGGAAGATCTGGCGGCGCTGGTGCGGCAGGGACAGGGACACCACGGAGCCCGTACGGCCCGCGCGAGCCGTACGGCCGGCGCGGTGCAGGTAGTCCTTGTGGTCGCCGGCCGGGTCCACGTTCAGGACGAGGTCGATGCCGTCCACGTGGATGCCGCGCGCCGCGACGTCGGTGGCGACGAGGACGTTGACGTACCCGTCCTTGAAGTCGGCCAGGGTCCGCGTACGGGCCCCCTGCGTCATGCCGCCGTGCAGGGCGTCGGACTTCACCCCGGCGTCCCGCAGTTGCTCGGCGACGCGGTCGGCGCCCAGCTGGGTGCGGACGAAGATGATGGTGCGGCCCTTGCGGGAGGCGATCGCGGCGGTGACCGGCGCCTTGTCCTTGGGCTTCACGATGAGGATGTGGTGCGACATGGTCGTCACCGCGCCCTGGGCGGCGTCGACCTCGTGCGAGACCGGGTCCACCAGGTAGCGCTTGACCAGCGTGGAGATCTCGTTCTCCATGGTCGCGGAGAAGAGCATCCGCTGGCCGCCGGCCGGGACCTGGTCGAGCAGCTCGGTGACCTCGGGCAGGAAGCCCAGGTCGGACATCTGGTCGGCCTCGTCGAGGACGGCGACCTGGACGTTCTCCAGCGAGCAGGCACCGCGGTTGATGATGTCGCGGAGTCGGCCGGGGGTCGCGACCAGGATGTCGACGCCGCGCTCGAGGGCGTAGATCTGGTTGCCCATGGACGTGCCGCCGCAGACGACCTTCATCTTCAGTCCGACGACGTCGCCGTACGGCTGGAGGGCGTCCGCGACCTGCATCGCGAGCTCACGGGTCGGCGTGAGGATGATCGCGCGGGGCTTCTTCTTCTCGGTGTGGCCGCCGGCCAGCGTGGCCAGCGTCGGCAGACCGAAGGAGAGGGTCTTGCCGGAGCCGGTGCGGCCGCGGCCCAGGATGTCCTTGCCCGCCAGCGCGTCCGGGATGGTCGCGGCCTGGATCGGGAACGGGGCGGTCACGCCGTTCTGCGCGAGCTTGCGGACGACGCCCTCGGGCAGGCCCAGGTCGGCGAACGTGACCTCGGGAGCCTCGGCGGCGGTGGTGTCCGTGTCGTCCCCGCTCTCGGGCAGGACGATGTGCTCAGTACTGGTTGTGGACATGCGAAATGCGAACCTTCCGGAGTTCTCGGCACGCGCCCAAACTCCGTGAAGTCACAATCGGCCGCCTCAATGCGGTCCGGCCACGGCAAGGGAGAGTACGCGCCACACGCGGCGCGTCTTAGTGGCGCCGGGCAAATGGGATCAAACGATCTACCACCATACGCACCCACTGCCCAGAAAGGCAAACCACCCTCATCGCCGCTGGTCAGGGCGGCACCGGGGGCTCTCCTCATGGGACACGCGGGAGCACGAGACGGTAGGAGCGAAGGCCCCGTTCACTCGAACGGAGCCCAGGCGCTGACGGCTGGGGCCGGGGACGAACCGGCGGCCTCCTGCCTTCAGGCCGTAACGAGCAAGTCTACGCCCCGAGCGCGGAAAGCGCGGACGATGTCCTGAAACTGTGGCGCGATCGAGCGATCCGTGCACCCCGGGCCTCACGCCCTACCGCCCTACCGCTCTCCCGCCTCACGGCCTCACGGCTGCACCGGCTTCGGCAGAGTGAGAATCTCGGCCCCGTCGTCAGTGATCGCGATCGTGTGCTCGGTGTGGGCCGTACGGCAGCCCGTCGCGCTGCGCAGTGTCCACCCGTCGGCATCGGTGACGAGCTCGGCGGTGTCCTCCATGACCCACGGCTCCAGCGCCAGCAGCAGCCCGGGGCGGAGTTTGTAACCACGGCCGGGCCGCCCGGTGTTCGAGACGTGCGGGTCCTGGTGCATCGTCGATCCGATGCCATGACCTCCGAACTCGGTGTTGATCGGGTATCCGGCCTCACCGAGGACCGTGCCGATCGCATGGGAGATGTCACCGACGCGCGCTCCGGGCCCGGCAGCGGCGATCCCCGCGGCCAGCGCGCGTTCGGTCGCACTGATCAACGCGACGCTCTCCGGGGGCCTCGCCTCGCCCACGAGGAAGCTGATGGCGGCGTCCGCGGCGACCCCGCCCCGGGAGACGGCCAGGTCGAGCGTCAGCAGATCACCGTCGGCGAGCGTGTAGTCGTACGGCCGCCCGTGGAGCACGGCGTCGTTGACGGCCGTGCAGATGTAGTGGCCGAACGGGCCGCGCCCGAAGGACGGCGCGTAGTCGACGTAGCAGGACTGCGCCCCCGCCTCGCCGATCATGGCCTTGGCCCACCGGTCGATGTCCAGGAGGTTCGTCCCGACCTCGCTCCGACCCTTCAGCGTCTGCAGGATGTCGGCGACCAGGGCACCGGTGCCCCTGGCCCGGGTCAGCAGGGTGGGGTTCAGGATCTCGATCATGCGGCGCCTTCCTCATGCGACCGATAACTATACCGGCCAAACTATACCGGTACTAGAATCGGAGGCATGGTCAGGTTGCCGCTCACTCCCGAAGAGGTCGAACGCGGACAGCGTCTCGGTGCCCTCCTTCGTCGCGCCAGGGGAGAGCGCTCGATGCTCGAAACCGCGCTCGACGCACGCGTCTCACCGGAGACCCTCCGGAAGATCGAGTCGGGCCGCGTGGCCACCCCCGCCTTCCCGACCATCGCGGCGATCGCCGACGTCCTCGGCCTCTCCCTCGACGCGGTATGGGCCGAGATCAACCAGCCGGACCCCGGCGTGGTCCCGGCCGGCTCCGGCCACCGCACACGCGAGCAGCTGACCTCGTAGCCCCACGCGGGGGCAACACGAAGACACCCCCTCCGAAGTCCTTCGGAGGGGGTGTCTGCCCTGGCGAGGGCGGTTGTGGCTGGGGCCGGGGTCGAACCGGCGACCTTCCGCTTTTCAGGCCGAACCCAGGGGACCTACCGCATGGTCACGGGGTGTACAAACGATCTCCGTGGACCGTGGTTGTGCGCTGCTGTTGGCGTACGGGTTGGCGTACGCCAACGCGAGCCTTACCGCGCCCCTCCGCCACGCTTTCCGCTCCCGCTGAAACCAACCACAGCCACAGCGCTCCCGGCGCATGCGAGGAGTTCTGCGGCTTGCTGCGACGAGACTCCAACTAGAACCAGGATCACTACGACAAGCCAACGGACGCGGGATTCACTTGACGGCAGAGGTGCGCACTGGGCGACACTCATAACGGCTCTCCGATGAGTCGGGCGTACTGCCCCCGTCCGCCGGCAAGTGAGGCGGGGGCAGACGCTGCGGTCTGGAGCCAACAGAGTGACCCATCAGGCCCGAGCCACGCACCCTTCGATACAGGCACCCAAGAGCCTCGATTCGCTATCGCGAAGCATCTTGCACTACACCCGCATAGGCATTGCAATGCAATGTCAACTGGGTTGACGTAGCTACACGTTGCAACCCGACGTTGCATATTTTCAGAGTTGAAGCGCAGGTCGCGGCTCCGTGTCCCCCGGGGACACGGAACACCCCGTTACAGGACCCGGAACACCGTCGCGAAGCCCCAAGGGGCGACTCTGGCAGCGCCTCCGGACGGCAGGTGTAGTGAGCGATTGCCTTAGCACCAGCACGTCAGGTAACTCGATGTGACTAACGTCTCATAAGCTCACCGCTTCAGGCGGGTGAGCCTAGCTCGTGTGACAAGGAGGTTCACTCCCCGTCATCACCACTGGCAGAAGGCGACAGCCGCGTCATCCCCTGACTTATACCGAGGCCACCGGCGACCGGTGGGGTCTGTGGCCTCAACCTTGCGAACGGCCTCGATGAGCTCACGGGGCCCGCCCTCTCGAAGCGTGGCGAAGACCTCGGGCCAGGTGGCCATCTCGTACTCGGTGACAAGTCTCGATACGCCGTCCGACAACACGGCGGCAGAGTGCACATGTCCGATCGCTGTGGCTCCAGTCAGAGCGTGTTCGGCCGCCTCAGGGCTGGTCGAGGCCACCCAGTACCCATCCGGCGTGTTGCGTACCTGCCGTTGAGCTTGAACAAGTCGTTGCAGAGCTTCCCTGTGCCTCTGGGTGTGCGTCTCGTGACGCTCGACTTCCGCCCGCAGATCCGGCAGGACATCGTCCACACGTAGGTCACTGATCACCGTGTAGCCCTCGGGACCCTCGAAGACAATGGGCGAGTCAGCGATGACCAGGTGGTCTAGGAAGCCGTGTCGGTGTCGCAAGATCGCGACCGTTGCCGACGGTGTCCCTGGATTGCCGAGATCGCACTGAGGGTGCAGCGCGGCCACGCGTTCGAGGGCATCGGCCAAGCCGTCCGTGAGCGGCCGATCCGGGTCCGCCAGGGCGGCCACGATGTGCCCACCAAGGTGGGCGACGTACCACGGGACGCCATGGCGGCACCCCGTGGCCAGTCCGGCGGTACTCAATCCGTCCAGCACCACGGCCAGCGTGGGAGTGCCGGCCACCCAGTCCTCATTCGGGTTGGCTCCCCCGGGCTGTGTGTCAACGCAGACGCGCATGCTCAGCTCTCGTGTCGGTACAGCGGCGTAACCCGGCGGCTCTCCAGCACTTCCAGCGTGTCCGGGTTGTAGCGGCAGGAGATCAGCGTGGAGAACCGCCGAGTGCGGACCTCTCGGTACAGCTCTGCCAAGTTGTGCTCCAAGTAGTGCACCACTCCGTTCGCGCCGATGGCATGGATACCAGCGATGTAGAGGAACGTCCCCCGACCGTCCAGACGCGGGAGGCGCCCCAGGTACCCGTAGTCACCGGCAGAACCATCCTCATCCTGCGGAGACCGGTACTCCGTGCCTGCTTTCTGATCCACCAGGTGCCAAGCACGGTCTTTCTCAAACCGCAGATTGTCGTCTCCCTCCAACACCTGGGCAACGATGGGCGACAGCCGTGGACCGCAGATGACCACGTGATTGTCACGGTTCAGGTTGACGATGCCGGTCGGCGGGATCACCTCGTACTGCGCCTCAAGCTTCATGCCGCCCAGCAGCTTGCGCAGGTGTTCGAAGTTGTCGAGATCCTCCCGGACCACCACCGCGCTCGGGTTCTCATCAGGCCCCTTGCCCGCTTCGTACTTGCCGCCCAGAGAGACGGTCACCAGGTCGGTACCGAAGAACGCTCGCTCTGGGGGCGGTCCGGCGGACGCGAGTTGCCCGACACGTCCCCGGCTCACGCCTAGCTGTTTGGCAATCTCAGCTTGCGTCATGCCGGAAGCCTGCGCCTCTTCGATCGCCTCGCGGCGGATGCGGGAGAGCTCCAGCACTCGCCCTTGATAGGTCGCCATCAGGTCGATAGCCGCTTTGGCTCGTTCGACCGGGACTGCAATCTCTGCGACCCGCTGCATGTCGTCGTGCACGGCTCTCCAATCGTCGCCTAGGGGGGCTAACAAACTGTACCGCGAGAGGGGGTTGCACACACCTCCGAGTCTTGCCTATGGTTCCTAACACGCAAGACGGCAACCCCCCCTAAGCAAGATGAGGAAGGGCGGCCGTAACTGCTTGACCTGCCGGTCTGGGATAGCTGCTCGCCTCTATGTGGGGCAGCCCTTTGCTGGTCGTTCGTTGAGAACTGCATAGGTGGGCCCCGTCTCCCCGAGTCGAAAAGACGGACCGCGCGGCGACCGCCGCGCATCTCGACCTCTCCGCAGCTCGATGCTGCGGCCGGTTGCCTCCGCTGCTCGTCTCGCACGAGCGGCGCCGAGGGGAGCCGGAGAGTTTCCGACTTCAACGGCGCGCGGCTCCCGGGAGGCACCCCGGGAGCCGCTATTCGGGCCGTTCCATCTGTGAGAGGAACACGACCCAATGGAACACATCGTCACTGTTCAGGACGCTGTTACCGCGTTCGCTGACTTCATGGAGCCGACGGCCGCTGAGCTGGACGCGATCGAGCGGGAGATGCCCGTGATCCTCGTGGACGTCGACCTGCTGGACGCGCAGATCGCCACGCTGGACCGCACGCCGACCGAGCTGGACGAGCGGCGCATCCGCCGGGCCCGCCGCCGGGCGCTGGCCGCCCGCGTCGCACTGGTCAACCGCACCACCGCCGCGAGCCTGCCCGGCGGTGCCGCATGAGCACCGTCGACCAGGACAAGAGGCTGACCACCGCGCACGCCGAGGTGAAGGCGGAGATCACGCGGACCGACACCAAGACCGGGCTGTTGCTGGCGTTCGTCGGCGCGGTACTCGCCGGGGCCTGGACGGTCGCCAAGGACACGCCCTTGACGCTGCCCGCTGTGGTGGTGGGCGGTCTCGGCATGGCGCTGCTGGTCGGCGCGGCCGGCACGCTGCTGCGGTCGACGCGGCCGAACCTGCGCGGTCGGCACGGCTTCCCGCTGTGGGCCACCCTCACCGCCGAAGAGATCTGCGACGCGGTGGCCGGGGACCTGGCGGCCGACATCGCGGGTCTGTCCCGGCTCGCGGTGGTCAAGTTCACCTGCCTGCGCCGCGCGGTCGACCTGACCTGCGCCGGGGGCGCGCTGCTCATCCTCGCCGCGCTGATCACGGCGGGGGGTGCGCTGTGACGCTGGACAATCTCGCGGTGCCGCTGCGGGTGCTGCGGCTGCTGGCCGTCGACTTCCCGCACCTGCCCGCCCCCGACGTTGACGTCTCCCCCATCTCCCCGGAGCAGCTGCGGCTGTCCTTCCACGACACGACGTGCGAGAGCCTCGCCGCGTTCGAGCAGTGGCGCACCGCGCTGGGCATCGCGGTGGACGCGGTCGCCTGCCGTTCCCAGAGCGACGGACGCACCCGCGTGCTCGCGGCCGAGGGGCGGTTCGCGGGTGCGGAGATCGTGTTGACCGCCTTCGCCGACCAGCCGGACGCCGACCGTGCCCGGGCCGGACGGACGGGGGGTGCGCTGTGAAGGCGAAGACCGCACTGCCCGCCGTCGCCATGACGGCCGTGTCCATGGTCCTCACCCTGGCCGTGGTCGTCATGTGGCTGGGCACCGTGATGCCGTGGCCGGTCGCCCTGGTCGTCGGACTCGGCATCGACGGCGGATGGCTGGCCACCCTCGCCTACGAACGCCGTCTCGCGGCGCAAGGTGACCACAGTAACGCCGTGACCGCCGTCGGCTGGTCCTTCGGCCTCATCGCGACCGGCGTCCTGGTCGCCCACGCCCTCACCGCCGAGACGTCCGCCGGCGCGTGGCTGGCGGTCGCGTGGCTGCCGCTCGCGGCCAAGGCGCTGTGGCTGGTGCACGGCATGTGGGAGCGCACCGCGCTCACCCCGTCCGCGCTCGATTCCATCCGCGGCATTCAGCAGGAGGCGCGGGACGAGGCGGCCGTGGCCCGCGCCCGGCTCCGGGCCGAAGCCACCACGGAGGAGACTCGGCTGACGGCCGTGACGCAGGCCGGTGCGCGCGTCGCACGCGTCCAAGCGAAGACCGCCGCCACCCTCTCCAGGGCGTGGTCGACGCTGGCGACGGCGCGGGACGGGGAGGACACCGGCAGGGCGCTGACCAGCGTGACGACCCCCGTCACACCCGGCGTCACACCCCGTTGGGAGCTCCCCGTCTGGGGGCCCACCGAGCCGGTGCCCGCGCTGGAGGCGGCGCCGGTGCTGACCGATGCGGAGTTGGACGCGCTGGTCGACCAGATCCGCCACAGCCAGACCCCGGCACTGTCGTATCGGGAGATGGCCGCCCGCTTCCGGGCGTCTGGTTACTCCGCTTCTGAGGTTCGGTTGCGGGCGGCGTGGAAGCGCGTGGCGTGATGGGCGCGCTGCCGCTGTTCCGGTGGCGGCTCGCGCCGGACGGCTACGCCACCCGCCGCCAGCTCCGGGCGCGCGGTCTGCGGCCCGGCGGGCAGGACGTGGCCGCGCAGCTCGAACGG
>NZ_JAVRHI010000018.1:0-3099 GCF_034105845.1 Streptomyces sp. CRN 30
GTCCACCGTCCGGCGCAGCCGGGGCGGTGCCCGTCGCCGTACGCGGCGTACCGCCCGGCGGCGCAGACGGCGGGGGCCGCGGCGGCCGTGGCCCGGTCCGGTTCGCGCGTCCGGCCGCGCAGGCAGGGCGTTGTCGGGACCGTGGGGCCGTTCCCGCCTGGACGGCCCCCGGCGGCACCGGCGGTTGAACGCCGTACCGAGGTGCCGTGACCCGTCCGCCGGGTGATGTCCCGTTACGGGGGAGGGGGGTCGGGTACTGGCTCGCAAGGCTCGACGGCCGTCGGGCCCAGCCAAGTTCAGGAGGACACGATGTCCGCTGCATCGTCGGCCGGATACCCGGAGTCCGGCGTACCCCGGACCGCATACGCCGGGGAGCGGGTGAGCGGGGAGACGAAGCCCGCCTACAAGACCACGGAAATGATGGCGTACGTCGCGGCGGTGATCGCCGTACTGATCGCCTCCGCCGTCGTGGGGGACGACGCACGTGGTGTCGACCGGTTCCCGGCGGACCAGGCATGGCTGTTCGTCACGCTGCTGACGATCGGTTACATGATCAGCCGAGGACTGGCCAAGTGCGGCATCCGGGACCGGGACGAGGGCCACAGGATGTGAGGACCCGTCTGTTCCACCGCGGCCGTGCCCCGCTCGGGGGCACGGCCGCTCCGCGTTCGCGCCGGGCGCGGGACGCCCGGCAGTGTGCGCTCACGGACCCGCGGCGCCGTTCCTCCGCCCTGCCCTCGACTCACCGCACCGGGTGCTTGCTCAGGATCGAGATCCGGTTGAAGGCGTTGATGGTGACCGCCACCCAGATCACCGCGGAGATCTGCTCCTCGGTGCACACCTCACGCGCGGCTGCGTACGCGGCCTCCTGCGCGGCGGCGTCGGAGGGGACGGTGGTCGCCTCCGCCAGGGCGAGCGCGGCGCGTTCGAGGGGGGTGAACAGCTCGGTGTCCCGCCAGGCCGCCAGCGTGCCGAGCCGCCGTGTCGTCTCGCCCGCGCGCAGCGCGGCCTTCGTGTGGACGTCGAGGCAGTAGGCGCAGCCGTTGAGCTGTGAGACGCGGAGGTTGACCAGTTCCACGAGGACGCGGTCGAGGCCCGCGTCGGCCGCGGTCGCGCGCACCGCCTCGGACGTCTGCACCAGTGCGCGGTAGGCCTGGGGGCTCTGCTTGTCGACGAAGACTCGCCGGACCGCGGACCCGGTGGCGGGGCTGCTGCTCAACTGGGGCTCCTTCGGGTGCCGTGCTCTTGCGGCTCTCTTGCGGCTCTCGGGCGTCGGGACTACCTTGCGCCAAGATGGTTGAAAATGAAAGTATCACGGGTGTGAAAGGTGGTGGTCCCCGATGAGCAACGTGGAGTCAGGACCCGTCCCGGTACGGTGCGCGTCCACGGCGGACGCCGGCGCGCGGCCGGCCGGAGAACCGCGGGTCGACGTCCTCACCCCGCGCGACGTGCCCCTGGGCGGCCCGCGCGCGATGACCGTACGGCGCACGCTGCCGCAGCGCGCCCGGACCCTGATCGGCGCCTGGTGCTTCGCGGACCATTACGGCCCCGACGACGTCGCCGGCACCGGTGGCATGGACGTCGCCCCGCACCCGCACATCGGGCTGCAGACGGTGAGCTGGCTGTTCAGCGGTGAGATCGAGCACCGGGACAGTCTCGGCAGCCACGCCTACGTGCGGCCCGGCGAACTGAACCTGATGACGGGCGGCCACGGCATCAGCCACTCGGAGGTCTCGACCCCGCGCGCCACGGTCCTGCACGGGGTACAGCTGTGGGTGGCGCTGCCCGCGGAACACCGCGACACCGCCCGGGACTTCCGGCACTACGTGCCCGAGCCGGTCACCGTCGACGGCGGGGCCGCGACGGTCAGCGTCTTCCTGGGCTCCCTCGCCGGGGACGGGTCGCCGGTGCGGACCTTCACGCCCCTGCTCGGTGCCGAGGTCGTCCTCGCGCCACGCGCG
Source organism: Streptomyces sp. CRN 30 (assembly GCF_034105845.1). Lineage (NCBI taxonomy): Bacteria > Bacillati > Actinomycetota > Actinomycetes > Kitasatosporales > Streptomycetaceae > Streptomyces > Streptomyces sp. CRN 30. The sequence goes on from NZ_JAVRHI010000018.1 coordinate 1,962, forward strand.
ACGGTCGAGCTCGCCGTGGACGGCTCGTTCGAGCACGGGCTGCTCGTCGACCGGGGAGAGGTACGGGTGGGCGGCACCCTGCTGCGGTCGGCGGAACTGGGGTACGTCCACCCCGGCCCCGACACGCTGACCCTCGTCAACGAGTCGGACGAGCCCGCCCGGACGGTGCTGCTCGGCGGGGCCCCGTTCGAGGAGGAGATCGTCATGTGGTGGAACTTCATCGGCCGCAGCCACGAGGACATCGTCCGCGCGCGGGAGGAGTGGGAGAGCGCCTCCGACCGCTTCGGCGCCGTCGAGGGGTACGAGGGGGACCGCCTCCCCGCGCCCGCCCTGCCGAACGCGACCATCACGCCGCGCCGGAACCCCGCGCGCGGCTGATCCCCGGCCCGCGGCCCGCGATCCGAACCACCCGGACTGCCCGACCCACCCGAGAGGAACCCGACCCGATGAACCAGCCGATGAACGAGCCCTCCGCAGCGCCCACCGTCGAGCGGGTGGACGCCCGTCACCGTTACGAGATCTCGGTCGACGGCCGACGTGCGGGTTTCACCCAGTACCGCGACCGTGGTGACCAGCGCGTCTTCTTCCACACGGAGATCGACGAGGCCTTCGCCGGACAGGGCCTGGCGTCCCGGCTCGTCCGGCAGGCGATCGCCGACATCGAGGAGACGGGGAAGCGCATCGTGGCCGTGTGCCCCTATTGGGCCAAGTACCTGACGAAACACGGCGAGTTCGCCGATCTCGTCGACCCGGTGACGCCCGACGTGCTGCGCTGGCTGGAGGGGCAGCTCGGCTGAGCCGGTGCACGGAAGGAGCAGCGGCGGTGCGCTGCTGAGCAACTACGGACGGCCGGACGGACCTAGCGTGCGGGGAGGACGGAACCGGAGCGCTCGGCGTGACCGGTGTGATCGCCGGTGATCGCGCGTTCAGCTCGTTCGGTGCTGTGCGGTCCGTACCGTCAGCGCCGGGCGAACCGGCGGCACACCACGGAAACACCAGGAGACAGCCATGTCCGCATCCACCGAGCCGCAGCAGCCGGTTCTGGAGCCCGCCGCGCAGGAGTTCGTCGAGGCGACCGCGAACCCGCCGTACCTGTTCGACCTCGGTCCGGTGGAGGGCCGCAGGACGGTGGACGAGG
>NZ_JAVRHI010000019.1:0-26305 GCF_034105845.1 Streptomyces sp. CRN 30
GCGCCGCCACCGGGGCCGCCGAGGCCACCGCCTCCCTCACCGCCCGCAGGGGCCGTTCCCGCGCCCACGGCGAGCGGAGCCTCGGCACCCCCGACGCGGGCGCCGTCTCCTTCGCCCTGATCGCCACCGCCCTCACCCCCCGACCACTCCCGTCCCCCGAGGAGAAGCACTGATGCGTATCGTCGTCGGCTCCGACACCGCCGGTTACGACTACAAGGAGGCCCTCGCCGCCGACCTGCGCGGCCACGCCTCCGTCACCGACGTGCGGGACGTGGGGGTGCACTCCGGCCAGGACACGGACTACCCGCACGTGGCCGTGGAGGCCGCCCGGCTGGTGGCCGCCGGGGAGGCCGACCGGGCCGTACTGGTGTGCGGCACCGGCCTGGGCGTCGCGATCGCCGCCAACAAGGTCCCGGGCGTACGCGCCGTGACCGCGCACGACTCCTTCTCCGTCGAGCGCTCGGTGCTGTCCAACAACGCGCAGGTGCTCTGCCTGGGCCAGCGCGTCATCGGCCTGGAGCTCGCCCGCCGCCTGGTGCGCGAGTGGCTGGGCTACACCTTCGACGAGAACTCGCCGTCCGCCGCCAAGGTCGAGGCGCTCTGCTCCTACGAGCCCGCGGCGGACCGGGGGTGAGCGGCCCCGTGCTGTGGATCGGTACCAGCTTCAAGATGACCAAGACCCGGGCGGAGGCCGTCGCCCACGCCGCCCGGATCCGCGCGGCCGTCGGTGACGGCATCCCGGGTGTTCAGCCCTTCGTGATCCCCTCCGCCACCGCCCTGGCGGAGGTGGCCGCCGAACTCGGCCCCGGTTCACCGGTGTTGACCGGCATACAGAACGCGCACTGGGCGGACGAGGGCGCCTGGACCGGGGAGATCTCCGTGCCGCAGGCCGCCGACGCCGGGGCGCGCATCGTGGAGATCGGCCACTCCGAGCGGCGCGAGCACTTCGCCGAGACGGACGCCACCGCCGCCCGGAAGGTGACGGCGGCGCTCCGGCACGGCCTGATCCCGCTGCTGTGCTGCGGTGAGACCGAGGAGGTGCACACGCGTGGAGGCGCGGTGGAGCACGTGCTGGCCCAGGTGGCGGCGGCCCTCGGTGGGCAGGGCGACGTCTCCCGCGCCCTCGTCGCGTACGAGCCGGTGTGGGCGATCGGCGAGAAGGGCCGCGAACCGGACCCGGACGAGATCGCGGACGTGATGCGGGCACTGCGCGAGGAGTGGGGCGGCCGGGTCGCGGCCGTGCTCTACGGCGGCTCGGTCAACCGGGGCAACGCGGACGCGCTGCTGGACGTACCCGGTGTGGACGGCCTGTTCGTGGGCCGCGCCGCCTGGGACGCCGAGGGACTGCTGGCCCTGCTGGACAGGGCGCGGGCGCGGGCGGTGAGCGCCGTATGACGGCCCTGACCCCGGGCGACCGGCTGGACCACGTCGCCTACGCGGTTCGGGACGTCGACGCCGCCCTGCCCTGGTGGACCGAGGTGCTCGGGCTGCCCCTGGTCGCCGACGAGGTGGCCGAGGAACCGGGCTCGCGGCTGGCGTACCTCGACGCGGGCGGCGGTGTCTTCGTCCAGCTCGTGCAGCCGGTGCGGCTAAACGCCGTGAGCGAGTTCCTGGACGCCCACGGCGAGGGCCTGCACCACGTCGCGTTCCGGGTCGCCTCGATCGAGGCGACGACGGCACGGCTGTCGGACCCGGCCCCGGTCTTCGCGGGCGGCCGCGGCTGCCGGGCCTGCTTCCTCACCACGGCGCCGGCGGGGCTGCGGGTGGAACTGGTGCAGCCGCCGGGCGTCAGGCGCGAGGGCGCCTGAGAGGCGGTAGAGGGAGGACGGGCACGGGGACGGCCGCGCGGGAGCCCTCCGCGCGGCCGGGCCGCGACAAGGGCCGGGTGACGGGCCGTCACCTCGTCCGGACCCACGATGACCCGCCGCTGGTCCTCCGGCGTGCACGGGAACACGTGGGACACCATCGACAGCTGACAGAACGCCCACCGAGAGCCCGGTCCGGAGAGCTCACGGTGAGTCTCCCGCGTCGCGGACCAGCAGCGCGACCTGTACCCGGTTCTCGACCGCCAGCTTGGCGAACAGACTGCTGATGTGCGCCTTGACGGTCGCGACGCTGATGTGCAGCCGCTCGGCGATCTGCGGGTTGCCCAGTCCGTCCGCGACGGCCCGCGCCGTGTCGAGTTCCCGTTCGGTCAGTGCGGAGAGCTTCTGCCGCGCGGCCCTGCACGACGAGTCGCGGGCGTCGGAGGACCGCGGACCGGTGGCCGCCGCGATCACCCGCGCCGTGGCCGCCGGGGACAGTACGGGGTTGCCGTCCGCGACGGTCCGTACCGCCTCCAGGATGTGGGGCGGCGGGGTGTCCTTGAGGACGAACCCGAGCGCTCCGGCCCGCAGGGCGCCCAGGACCAGGTCGTCGGAGTCGAACGTGGTCAGCACGAGCACCCGCGGCGGCGCGGGCCGGGTCAGCAGCTCCCGGGTCGCGCTGAGGCCGTCGCGGCCGGGCATGCGCACGTCCATCAGGACGACGTCCGGCCGCTGATCGTCCACCACGCTGATCGCTTCGTTCCCGCCGGCCGCCTCCGCGACGACGGTCAGGTCCGGTTCTCCGTCGATCACCAGGCGCAGCGCCATCCGCACCAGCTGGTCGTCGTCGACGACGATACGCACCGGGTCGCGTTCGGTGTCCACTCAGGCCCTCTTCTCGAGGCCGAGCAGGCCGTACCCCGACGACGCCGGTGGTGGTGTGCTCCTCGCACCGGCGGCGGGGCCGTTCCGGGTGGCCCACCCCATGCTGGGCGGGGTCACGGCCGACATCGGACCGTGCGCGTTCTGGCCGGAGGAGCGGGAGGAGCCGCTGGTGCGCATCGGTGACAGGGGCCCCTCCAACGTCCTCATGGTGCAGAGCGAGCGCGACCCGGCCACGCCGTTGGCCGGCGCCCAGGAACTGCGGAAGGCGTTCGGGAAGCGGGCCCAGATGATCACGGTCGACGGGGGCGAGCACGGTGTCTACCCGTTCAGCCGCAACACCTGCGCGACCGACGCGGTGACGGCGTACCTGGCCGACGGAGAGCGCCCGGCACGGAACCTCGCCTGTGCGGCGGAACCGAGCGAGTGACGGGAGCCGGTGACATGGTGAAGGAGTGGCGGCACCGCCGGGCCCTGCAGCGGGTGCCCGGGGACGGCGGGCCTACGCCGTCGACGTCAGGGAGGACAGGTCCTCCGGCGTGAAGGAGGCCCACCTGTTCCTCGAGGGCAGGCACCACGCCGAGTCCGAGCTCCCCGCCGTCTTCGCCGTCCCGGGCGGCACCGTCGAGGCACGGGCGAGCGCCTTCGGGCTCGAACGGTGCCACTACGTCACCGCCGACGGCACCGAGCGGCAGCTCGTCCCGGACCCCCGCTCCGCCGAAGCCAGGCGTGCGCGCCTCGACCGCGCGCACCCCGCGCTCAGCCGCTGGGTCGGTGCCGTGGCGGTGGTCGTGCTCCTGGTCTCCCTGGCCTTCCTGCTCCTGCAGCTCCTGGAGCAGCTCACCCGGGGTGACGGTCTCGGTCGGTACACCGGGGTCTTCACCTCGCCCGTCGACCTGCCGGCCCGGGCCGACTTCGCGCTCGGGGCCGGTGCCGCGGTGGCCGGCACGGAGCGGGCGCTGCGGCTGCGGTAACCACTGGCTGCTCGACGGCGGTGCGGGCTGAGTGGCGGTCGTACGGCCGTGACCGCCGGCGCCCCGCGCGGCTCAGCCGAGCCGCGCGGGGCGCCGCAGGCCCAGGCGGCCCCGGGTGGCCGCCAGGATGACGGCGGCCGCCACCACCGAGCTCAGCAGGAAGGCGTGGGTGGAGTAGGCCGGGTCGGCGCCGGGAAAGGTGTCGGTCCAGGCCACGGAGACGAAGTTGTTGACGCCGACGTGGGAGAGCATGACCAGCGGCATGCTCTCACCGGTGCGGTTGAAGATCCACGTCATCACGAAGCTGAACGCGATGACGGTGACCAGGAATTCGAGCACGTACAGGGGATCGACGCCCGGGCCGCCGCCCCATTCGGTGAGGAACAGCGGCAGGTGCCAGGCGCCCCACAGGACACCGACGACGACGGTCGCGAACAGCGGCCCGTACCGGTCCTGCATCCGCGGCATCGCGAACTCGCGCCAGCCGGGTTCCTCCGCGAGGCCCGTGGTGATCATCTGCAGCACCAGGCCGGGCAGGAAGGCCGCCAGGACGGTCACCGGCGGCGCCACGGGGATCTGACCGGTCAGCACCGTGGTGGCGGCCGTCAGCGCGGCCGGTACGGCGAGGACGACCACGGCGTACCAGCCCCAGCCGACGCGGAACCGTGTCATCCGCCGTACCCAGGTACGCAGCCCCGCACGGCCGTCGCAGGCCGCGGTGACGAGCAGGGCCGAGGCGATCGGGCCGAGGTAGGCGCCGGGGAGCACACCCATGAGCTGGCTGCCGAGGTCACCGCCGGGGAAGCGCAGGGACCACGTCCCCAGGCCGTGGCCGGAGAGGACGTACGGGGTCCAGGCGACCCAGCTCAGCACGGACGCCATCGTGAAGAACGAGGCCAGCGGGCGGCGGCGGAGTAGGTCCCGGGCACCGCCGCCGGCTCCGGGGCGCCGGGGCTTCCCCGGCGTCGGCGGGTGCGGCGGTCGTTCGGTTCCGGTGGTCGGCGGCTGCAGGGTCATCGGGACGCTCCTGGGTTACGAGTCGAGGCTTGTTCTCTCGGGCACCAAGAACACCACCGGGGCAGGGGCGGCCTCACTCCCGCGGACCCCCGGATTCCGGGTACAGCAGGCTGTACGGCGCTGCTCGACCCACCTTCCTCTTACTCGGTCACCCGGTCACCCGGTCATCCGGTCACCAGGGAGTGACTCCGCTGCTCGTGGTCGTAGAGCTGGACGGCGATGGCGTTGAGCACGCGGTCCAGGCTCGCCCGGTCCTCGGCCTCCGGATAGTCGCGGCCGAGGCGCTCGCCGATCCACCGCTTCCAGGCGGCGCTGATCCGGTCCGCCTCCCGGTCCCCCAGGGCCGTCAGGGTGAGACGGTCCCCGTCGAGGGTCACGAAACCGGTGGCGGCGAGGCGCTCGAAGAGCGGGCGCAGCACGTCGCCGGGCAGGTCGTGGTGGCCTGCGACGGCCCGGAGCGAGGCGTGACCGCCGACGGCCGCCCGCCAGTGCACCTGCCGGATGCCCCACGCCTCGCCGAGCGCGAGGACGCTGCCCGAGGCCGCGAGCACCGTGGGGGCGGCCGACTTCCGCTCGGCGTACAGCAGGGCGGCGACCGCCCGCTCCAGTTGCAGGTCGGAGTCGGCCGAGGTCGGAGCGGCGAGGCCGTCCGCGAGGTCGGTGGCGGCGTACTGGAAGGGGTCCCGCAGGGGCACCTCCTTGAGGAAGAGCGCCACGAGCACGCCGAGCAGCGCCGCGGGCGCCACCCACTGGAAGACGTGGCCGACGGCGTCGGCGTAGGCGTCGATCACGGGACGTGCCAGCTCGGCGGGCAGCTCGTGGAGGGTGTGCGGGGTCGACGCGGCGTCAGGGTCGGTCGCCGGCGACCGCTCCAGGGCATCGGCGAGGTTCGTCTCCAGGCCGCCCGCGAAGAGGGTGCCGAAGACAGCCGCGCCGAAGCCCTGGCCGAGGGTGCGGAAGAAGCTGACGCCGGAGGTGGCGGCGCCCAGGTCGTGGTACGCCACGGTGTTCTGCACGACGATGGTCAGGACCTGCCCGGCGAGGCCGAGCCCCGCACCGAGGATCGCGATGTACAGGGATTCGCGCCAGGTGCTCGTGTCGGCGTCCATGCCGGACATCAGGTACAGGGCGAGCGCCATCACCCCGGTGCCCAGCAGCGGGAAGATCTTGTACCGGCCGGTGCGGCTGACCAGCGCGCCGCTGACCACGGACATCAGCAGCAGCCCGGCCTCCATGGGCAGGATGCGCAGGCCGGAGCCGATCGCCGACTCACCGTCCACGAACTGCAGGTAGGTCGGCAGATAGGTGAGCCCGCCCAGCATCGTGAAGCCCACGATGAAGCTGAGGACGGCGCACAGGGTGAAGACGGGGTTGCGGAACAGGTGCATCGGGAGCGTGGGCTCCCGGGCGCGCAGCTCGACGGCGACGAACGCCGCGAACGCCGCCAGCGACACCGCGAAGAGGCCGATGACCGCGGGGGACCCCCACGGGAAGGTGACGCCGCCCAGACTGACGGCGAGCGTCAGCCCGACCGTCCCTACGGCGGCCAGCACGATGCCCGCGTAGTCGATCACCGGTGTGCGCGTGGTGCGGATCAGGGGTACGTACCGGCCGGTCATCACGATCATCACCAGGGCCAGGGGCACGTTGACGTAGAAGGACCAGCGCCAGGACAGGTGGTCGGTGAACAGGCCGCCGATCAGGGGGCCGGCCACGGTCGCGACGCCGAAGACGGCGCCGAGGGCACCCTGGTACTTGCCCCGCCGGCGCAGTGGGATGACGTCCGCGATCAGTGCCATGGCCGTGACCATCAGGCCGCCGCCGCCGAGGCCCTGGGCCGCGCGGGCGGCGATCAGCATCGGCATGTCCTGCGCGATCCCGGCGAACAGCGAGCCCGCGATGAAGAGCACCGCGTTCGCCTGGAACAGCGGCTTGCGGCCGAACAGGTCGCCCAGCCTGCCGACCAGGACGGTCCCGACCGCCTCCGCCAGCAGATAGGCGCTGACCACCCAGGACATGTGCCCGGCGCCGCCCAGGTCGCCGACGATGCTGGGCAGCGCGGTGGCGACGATCGTCGTGTCCAGTGCGGCCATCAGCATCCCCAGCACGATCGTCGAGAAGACGACGAGGGTCCGGCGACGGCCGAGCTCGGGCGGAGCGGTGTCCGCCGGCGCCTGACTCGCGGTGCTGCTCATCCGGACCCACTCCTGCGATCGCACGTCGTGGCCGCCGCGTCCTCGCGGACTCGTCCGGGAGGTCGCCGGCGCGGGCACGGCCGTTGCCCGTACTGACCGTTCCACCGGCGCGCGGCACCTAACGAGCCCATACGGCTACGGTGCGGAAACGGCACGCCGAACCCACCGGGCCAGTGCCGCGCGAGGGGCGCCGAGCGTGTGCGTCGGATGTCGGATGTCGGATGCGGATGCGGATGGGGGACGGGGGAGAACCGCATGGCCCCGCGTGTGTGGACGCCTGCCTGTTGACGGGCGTCCACCTGTTGACGGGCGCCCGGCGAGCCCGTCGGGCGGCGTGCGACACCGGTGGGTGCGCGTTCGCCGGACAGCCCGTTCAGGACGGACCTTCCGCGCAGTACCCGTGCAGTGCTGGTGCGGTGCTGGATGACGGAGATGGCGCCGGTGAGGACGGCGAAGGCGATGTAGGCGAGGGAGACGGGGATGCCCCAGCGCAAAGCGTGCTTCTGGAAGTCGCCGAGTTCGGCCTTGACCAGGCCGAGGAGGACCCACAGGGGCGCGGAGGGCGGGCCCAGGAGTGCAGGATCTGGCCGATGGCGCCGGCACGGGCTATCTCGGTGGCGTCCAGGTGCAGGACGCTGATGCCGCGGGTGGCGGCGCCGCCCCAGGGAGTGGTGCCGGAGATGGTGCCCAGCGCCATGGTGGCGAGGGTCGCGACGATGAGCGGGTTCATGCCCAGGCGCCGGTAGATCGGCAGGAACGCGGAGCAGATGATCATGTAGCTGGTGGTGCCGTCCCCGTCGAGGGCTGCGAGGAGGGCGAGGACGGCGGTGCCGACACAGATGCGGACGGGGTCGCCCTGGGAAGTGCCCCGGCGGCTCCGGCCCCTTCCCGCGGAGGCGATGCCATGACCCCGCCCACGGTGCGGAGAGACACCGCCGACACGGGCGCGGCCGTCACCCCGCTCACCCGGCGGACCGCGGACCGCATCGCCGACCACATCGGCAGCAGCGGCCTGTCCAAGGGAATCCGGCTCGTCGAACGCTTCCTGGCCCAACTCCTGAAGGTCTCCCGTTCTCCGGTCCGACAGGCCCTGCGCCTGCTGGAACAGGAAGGCGTCGTCGAATCCGCGGAGCGCGGCGGGTACTGGTGGCCCTCACCGGCGCCGACCTCACCGCGCGTACCCTTCGCCGCCCGGCACCGGACCACCTTGCGGACACCTACCTGCGGATAGCGGCCGACCGCCTCGACGGACGCCTGCCCGACCGCGTCACCGAGAACGCGCTCGCCCATCGACGCCCTCCACCGCGTCGACCGGCTCCGCCGCCTGATCGAGTACCGCCGCTCCCTCGGACGCGACCGAGCCGTCGTCCGCTGCACGTAACACGTACACATCGCCGACCTGCTCCTGGCCGGCCATCGGTCGGAAGCGGCGGACGCTCTGCGACAGCACCTCGCCACCGTGTCGGAGGAGAAGACAGTGTCGGAGGAGAAGACCGTGTCGGAGGAGAAGACAGGGAACGGGAACACCGCCGACTGAGCAGCATCCAGGACGTCGGGTACGACCGAAGGTCCCGGGCAAGTGCGAGACCGCGGTCCCAAGAGCTGAAGAGGCGGCCGACCGACAGGCCCGCGTCGGGTACGTCACCGCGGAGACACCGGTGGTCTGCGCCCGCCTTCTCATTCACCAGCGGCTGCGGAATCCGCACACGCGGACGTCGGCCCTCCCGCGGGGCGGCCACAGGTGAGTGTCCGCGCGGACATGCGGGGGACCGGCCCCGGTGGTCCCTCGGCACGCACTGGTCAGGGGAGACCGCAGCGCCCGCTGCGACGGGCCCGCAGCGCCGCCTGACGGGTGTCCGCAGGACGCTGTGCCGGTTACCTTGAGGGCGACTGCTTCGCTCGACCGGAGGCGGCGATGGGTGATCACACGGCGCCCGGGACGCTGCGTTTCGAGGTACTCGGCCCGCTGCGGGTGTGGCGCAACGGGGCGGAACTGAACACGGGTCCGGTGCAGCAGCGGGTGGTGCTGGCGGTACTGCTGCTGCACGCGAACCGGCCGTTGTCACGCGATCGCTTGATCGACGCGGTATGGGGGACGACACCGCCGGGGCGGGCGGTGAACCTGGTGCAGCGGCATGCCGCCGCGCTGCGCCGGGTGCTCGAACCCGACCGCCCGGCCCGCGCCCCGTCCCGGCTGCTGACCTGGACCGAGGCCGGCTACGTGCTGACGGTGCCGGCCGGACGGCTCGACCTGGAGACGTTCACCGCGCAGGCCGAGCGGGGGAGGGCGGCGCAGGCCGCCGGGGACCTGCCCGCGGCGGCCGAGGGGCTGCACGAGGCGCTGGGATTGTGGCGGGGCCCGCTGTGCGAGGGGCTGGCCGGGCCGATGCTGCAGGACGAGCGGGACCGGCTGGCCGAACACCGGCTGGACGTCCTGGAGGACCGCATCGAAACGGACCTGGCTCTGGGCCGGCATTCGGGGGTGGTGACCGAACTGGCCGGACTGGTACGTGAACACCCGCTGCGCGAGCGGCTGCGCGCTCAGTGGATGCTGGCCCTGTACCGGTCGGGGCGGCAGGCGGAGGCCTTGGCCGCCTACCGCCGAGGCCGAGCGCTGCTGGCGGAGGAGCTGGGCATCGAACCCGGCCCGGAACTACAGGGTCTGCAACGGGCGGTGCTGCATGCCGATCCCGCCCTGACACCACCCGTCACACAACGGCGTCCCGGTCCGGTGCCGTGCCTGCTGCCCGGCGACGTGGCCGCCTTCACCGGCCGCGACCGGCAGTTGGCGTGGCTGGACCGACTGGCGCTACCGCATGCGGCTTCCACGGCGGCGGCGGTCGGGCTGGTCTCCGGCACGGCGGGGGTGGGCAAGACGGCGCTGGCCGTGCACTGGGCCCACCGGGCCCGCCCGGCCTTCCCCGACGGACAGCTGTACGTGAACCTGCGCGGTTACGACCCCGAACAGCCCATGACCGCCGGGGAGGCGCTGGCCCGCCTGCTGGCCGCGCTCGGTCTGGGCGGCCGGGACATCCCCCTGGACGTGGCGGACCGATCGGCCCGGTATCGCAGCGAGCTCGCCGGGCGGCGCATGCTGGTGGTCCTGGACAACGCCGCCACCGCGGAGCAGGTACGGCCCCTGCTGCCCGGCTCGCCCACCTGCCGAACCCTGGTGACCAGCCGCGACACGCTGCCGGGACTGGTCGCCCTGCACGGAGCCCACCGCCTCGAGCTGACCCTGTTCCCCGACCGCGATGCACACACCTTGCTCCACCAACTGATCGGAGCGCGGGTGAGGGCCGAACCCGAGGCCGCCACCACCCTGGCGGAGCTGTGCCGACGGCTGCCCCTGGCGCTGCGGCTCACCGCCGAGCTCGTCGCCGCTCGCCCCCACCACAGCCTGGCCGCACTGGTCGCCGAACTGGCCGACCGACAGCGACGGCTGGACCTGATGGAAACGGACGAGAACAGCGGAGCCGGAGTGCGGACGGTGTTCTCCTGGTCCTACCAGCGGCTGCCCGCCGACGTCGCCCGGGCCTTCCGCCTGCTCGCCCTGCACCCCGGAGCCGACTGGGACTCCTACGCCGCCGCCGCCCTCACCCGCACCAGCCCCGATACGGCCCGGAACCTGCTCGAGAAGCTGGCTCGCGCCCACCTCGTCCAGGCCACCGGCCCCGACCGGTACGCCATGCACGACCTGCTGCACGCCTACGCCGCCGAACTCGCCGCCGGCACCGACCCCGACTCCGACCGGCACGCCGCACTGACCCGCCTGTTCGACCACTACCTGGCCACCGCCACGACCGCCACCACAGCCCTCGGCCTCCACCTGATGGATCGCCGCCCCCGGCTCTTCCGTCTCACGCCGGTCACTCCCGCCCCGTCGGTGGGCACATCGGAAGAGGCGCGAGGCTGGCTGGACTCCGAACGTTCCAACCTGATCGCCGTCAGCGCGCACACCGCCCGACACGGCTGGGAGGGCCACGCCGTGGGTCTGGCCGCCCAGCTGTTCCGCAGCCTGGACAAGGGTGGCACGTACGTCGTCGCGCTGACCGTCCACACCCATGCCCGCGAGGCAGCCCGCCACATCGGCGACCACAACGGCGAAGCGTACGCGCTGGCCTACCTGGGTTTCGTCTACTGGCGACAGGGACGCTACGAGCAGGCAGCCAGCCATTACCACCAGGCCTTGAACCTCTTCCGAAGGACTGGCAGTCAGGACGGACAAGCACAGATGCTGCCGCACCTGGCACTGGTGTACTGGCGGCGAGGCGACCACGAGCTGGCCGTCGATCATTCCCTCCAAGCCCTCGACATGTCCCGGCGCATCGGCAACCACGACGCCCAGCTGCACGCTCAGACGTGTCTGGGCCTGGCATATTGGCGGCAGGGACACTTCAAGCAGGCCATCGATCACCTGCGCCAAGCGTTGCACTTGTCCGTGCACCTCGGTGACCTGGCCAATCAGGCTTACGCGCTCAACATCATGGGGCTGTCCTTCTGTCGGCAGGGTCATTACCAGCAGGCCGCCGATCACCACCGCCAAGCACTCGATCTGTTCGTGCGCCTCGGTGACGGGGCCGACCGGGCCTACGCGCTCACCTTCCTCGGCTCGGTGTTCCGCCGACAAGGGCACTACCAGCAGGCCGCCGATCACCACCGCCAAGCACTCGATCTCTTCGTGCGCCTCGGTGACCGGGTCGGCCAGGCCTACACGCTCTCCTCCCTCGGCCTGGTGCTCTGCCGGCAGGGACACCATCAACAGGCCGCTGATCACCACCGGCGAGCTCTGGACCTGTCCCTGCAGACCGGCTACCGCCCTTGTGAGACCGAGGCGCTCAACGGCCTGGGCGAGGCGCTGCAGGCAAGCGGCCGAACGGCCGAGGCCCGGACCCGGCATGCCGAGGCGCTGGCCCTGGCCGTGCAGACCGGCGAACAGTACGAGACCGCTCGCGCACATGCGGGCATCGCAGCCAGCTGCTACACGGCACACACTCCTCATCGGGCTCGACGCCACTGGGAGGAAGCCCTGACTCTCTACACCGACCTCGGAGTTCCGGACGCCGACACCGTCCGCGCTCACCTGGCCGCTCTTCTCGTCGAAGACGCCGGTCCAGCCGCTTCGTGAGCCGAACGGCGTCGCTGCGCCCGGAGTCGGGAGCTGGGCCGGGTGGGCGTGATGAGCTCCGTACACCCGTCGCAGTCGACCGCAGAGTACGGGTGCGCGGCGACTGGGTTCTGTTCTCGGCCGCCCGTAAGGCCCGGGTGCTCAACGGCCGAGACCGTGGACGGACGGTCCTCTGTACGTCGGGCGATGTTCCCCATGTCCACCGGCGGGTTGAGGATCGCCTCGCACCGCTCCCGCTCTTCAGAAAGATCACTCGCGGGCGATGACTTTGCTCCGGAGCAGGAGTCTGTCTTACGAACGCCCCTGTCGGACGTCCCTCTGATCCGGCCCGGGTGCGATGCAGGGCACGCCCCAATCACAGGAGATCTTTCCCGTATGACTGATCCGGAACTGGCAGCGGACCGCGGCAGCCGCGGGGCAGGGGCCTGGCCCCTGATCCACGCTGAGCGAGCTGCACTGGCAAGCGATCTCGAGGATCTGACAACGGAGCAGTGGGCGAGGCCGTCGTTGTGCGCCGGCTTGACGGTGCGTGAGGTACTGGCGCATCTCACGGCGGGCGCGAGCCTGAACGCCGTGAGCTGGCTGGCGGGTGTGATCCGCTGCCGGTTCGACTTCGACAAGCAGGTGGCCATGCGGCTGGCCGAGCAGCTGGGCGCGACTCCGGCCGACACCCTCGAGCGGTTTCGGCACATCGTCCCGAGCCGGACCAAGCCTCCCTTGCCCGCCATCGCCATGCTGGGCGAGACGATCGTGCACGGGGAGGACATCCGGCGCCCGCTGGGCATCCGCCGTGACCATCCGATCGAGGTCGTCACGCAGGTGGCCGAGTACTACCGGGGCTCGGACCTCGTGGTCGTCGCCAAGGGACGTATCGGTGGACTGCGACTCAGCGCGGATGACGGCCCCTTCGCGACCGGCTCCGGGCCGTTGGTGTCCGGCCCCACCCTGGCCCTGACGATGGCCATGACCGGACGCGCGACGTACTGCGACGACCTCGACGGCGACGGTGTGGAAGTGCTGCGCAGCCGCTGCGCAACAGCCTGATGGAAGTGCGGCGGGATCGGCGTGAGGGTCGGGCCAGGCTGTCCGGCCCTCCGCGATGCCCGCCCCACGTTCTTGCTCACCATGCGGGACGGCCGCCACGGAGGACCGTCAGGCCGCGCCGGCGGCGGGCATCGGAGCAGGACGCCGACAGCGGCGAGGGCGAGCCGGGCCAGGGCGGCGAGGGAGAGGCCGATCACGGCCTCCGATGGTGCGTTGTCGGGCCATCCGGTTGGTTCCGCTGTGCCCTTCGAGATGGATGCACGGACGAATGGATTGCCTTACCCCGCCGCCACCTTCCCGAAGGTGATATGGGTGATATCTATCGTAACCTCTCTTTTGGTTCCTCCGTGCTACCCAACGTACCGAATTGCAGGCGTCAGTTGATCCGCAACGCCATGACGGGGGACACTGCCTGGCGGATGCGTGTTCCCGACCGAGTGGCACCCGCTTCGGTATCCTCCCGTGCAGGTCCTCGGAGGCCATTTACCCGAAAGCTACTGGGCAGTTGACCTCAGGGTTTCGTGGTAGCGTCCTCTTTCGGAGGGACAGTGCAGACTGAAAGGGAAATCGTGAACACGGAGAAGATCACCGCTCGCCGCCTCTCGATGGAAGAAGTGACGAAGCTTGGCGTGAAGGACAGGATCTTCGTTTCCGCCGACACGGCAGAACTTCAGCTTCCCGACTGCTATGTCCCTGCTTTTCTCACCAAGTCCGGTGAGGATTTCGAGGGAGGCTCGATCACGGCGAGAACCATGTTCCAGGAAGAGGTTACCTGCCTTCCCGACGACGAGGATGAAGCTGGAATCTACTCGGCCGACGAGAACGGCTCGGCGACCATCGAGGTCCTCCAGTCCGCCGGTGTCGTACTGGACCTGGCGCTTTTCGTCCCTGGTGGGGACAAGGGGGCCCTCTCGGCCCTTTACGCTGCGGCCCGGCAGGCGTTCGGCGCCGACCTCGTGCAGATTTGGCGCCAGGGTCTCAAAGAGGTTCCCGACGTGAAGGTCGACATCTTCGAGGAGCAGATTCCCCGGGGGCGCAAGGCGACCGAGAGCCCCAAGCGTGACCGTCGCGCGATCGACACCTACCCCACCCGTGCGGACTTCATCGAGTTCTCCGCGGGGTGGAAGCCGGTCATTGAGGTTCACAAGCCGATCGTTGACGACACCCCGACCATCTGAGGCGGCGTTGCCCCTCGTCTCGGCCTGAAAGAACGTCGAGAACGCGTGCGCCGGACCCGGTCGACCCCTGAGTGGCCCAGGGAGCCGTCGGGGAATAACTCACGAACGCCGAAGCGCCGTTCCACTGGAGTACCTCGCGAGACAGCCCGCCTGACAAAGACCGAAGCTCGGAGTCATGCTGCGACAGCCCTCAGGGCTTCGGGGTAGTCAAGTGACATCCACTTCGCTGATCAGGCGCAGGGCGCCGACCGCGAGGCTGAGCCAGGTCGCCATGGCGCGGGGTGCGCTGTCGGGCCGCCACCGCGCATGCGGTCAGGACCCGGCGACCGCGTAGTGACCACCTCTGTCGCCGTGGTCCTGGACCACACCACGGCCACCGCCCTGTATGGCACGAAAAACGCCGGGCCCCTTGCAGGGCTTCCCGGTCGGCACCAGCGGGTCGCGCACGGCGGTGGCGGAACGGGCGGGTGCGAAGAGCCGGCTGACCGGGGCGGTGGGAGCGGGACTGATCGTCCTCAGCCCGTGCTGGTGCCGGGCCTGCTCCGCACCCTGCCCCAGCCTGCCCTCGCCGGTGTCGTCATCACTGCGTCACTCTCCCTGGCCGATGTCCTCGGCACCGTACGGCTGTGGCGGCAGCGCAGGACGGAGTTCCTTCTGTTGGGCGCCGCCTTCCTCGGGGTCGCCCTGCTCGGCGTGCTGCCCGGCATCGCCCTCGCCGTCGGGCTGTCCGTCCTCAACGTCCCCCGGCGGGCGTGGCGGCCCTACCGCACGGTGCTCGGCCCGGTCGACGGACTGGAGGGCTACCACGACATCCGCTCCCACCACGAGGCCGCGCAACTGCCCGGCCTGGTGATCCACCGCGCTGAACCGGTCGCCGACGTGGACACGACCGCCGCCGACATCCTCGAAGAACTCGACACGACTCTCAACGCCTCCCACTTGCACCTGGTGTTCGCCGAGCTGAAGGACCCGGTGCGACGGGCGAGCGAACGGTACGGACTGACCCGCACCATCGACCCGGACCACTTCTTCCCCACCGTCGAGGCCGCCGTCGCCGCGTTCCGGCTGCGCACCGGCGCGCAGTGGAGGCCCCCCACGCCTCCCGATCCCGACGAACGCTGAACCGCCGGCCCGACTGCCGCCCACAGCGGCACACGCACGTTGTGCCCTGCTCCCAGTGCCTGACTCATCAACGGCACGGCGACCGTTTCGCGCGCTCCTGACCGCTGGGACAAGTGTCCCTTTTGACCTGTTGCCAGAAAGTCGTCGTCCGGGCGCGCCGGCTCGGAAGCCGCACGGCGGTCTCACCCGCGGTGGGTGATGGCGGAACGACGGCATGGCCTGAGGCTGGGCGGGTGCGGGACCGGGGGGAAGTGTGGCCGACAGCCGCAGATCCCTTCCCGTGCCGAGGGTAACGGCGGTGCATCGAAGGAGGGCGTGTGGACCGGTATCCGCCCACCGCGGGAGGCGACATGACCAGTGGTCTGCCAACCGCTGCTCCGGTGCCGTCCCGCGGCGCCGCCGACGGCGCCGCGGATGCCTCCCCGCGTGCGGCCGGCGGCAGCCCGGCCGGGACCGGGGGCGACGGGGGTGGCTGATACGGCCGAGTCCGCGCAGCGGCAGACAGGCAAACGGACGGGGCCGCGACGGGTCCTCGCCGCGCTCGCCCTGGCGCAGTTCGTCTGCAGCTTCGCCGGCTCCAACACGAACGTGATGATCAACGACATCAGCCGGGACCTGGACACCACCGTGCAGGGCGTCCAGGTGGCGATCACCGTCTTCCTGCTGGTGATGGCGGCGCTGATGATTCCCGGCGGCAGACTGACCGACCGCTTCGGCCGCAAGCGCTGCTTCCTGGCCGGCCTGACCGTCTACGCCGCCGGAGCCCTGGTCAGCGCCGCCGCTCCGGGACTCGGGGTGCTGATCCTGGGCTACTCGGTCCTCGAGGGCATCGGTACCGCCCTGCTCATCCCACCCGTGTACATCCTCACCACGCTCCTGTACCGGGAGATGACAACGCGGGCCCGGGCCTTCGGCGTCATCATGATGTCCGGCGGAATCGGCGCCGCGGCGGGCCCGCTGATCGGCGGACTGATCACCGCAGGGATCGGCTGGCGCGCCGCGTTCGTCTTCCAGGCATTGGTCATCACCATGATCATCATGCTCGGCAGCCGTCTCGACGACCCCCTGCCGCCCGATCCGGACCGCTCCTTCGACACCGGCGGAGCCGTCCTGTCCGCAGCCGGCCTCGTCCTCGCTGTCATGGGCATCCTGGCCGCCGATGACAACCTCTGGCTGGCGGCCGGTCTGATCGTCCTCGGCGCCCTGGTCCTGTGGTGGTTCCTCCACCGGGCGCGCGCCCGGGAACGGTCCGGCCGAGAACCGCTCCTGTCGCCGGCCCTGTTCCGCAACCGCACGTCCAATCTGGGTCTGGTCACCCAGGGCGTGCAATGGCTGCTGCTGATGGGTACCTCGTTCACCGTGGCGGCCTACCTCCAGGTCGTGCGCCGCTACGACGCCATCGAGACCGGCGTCGTCTTCACCGCCGCCACCTTCGGGCTGCTCGCCTCCTCGCTGGGCGCCGAACGCCTGGCGAAGCGGCGCCGGCAACGCACCCTCATCCTGACCGGCTTCGCCGTCGCCGTCACGGGCGTGGCCGTCCTGATCGCCCTGGCCGGCCGCTCCACCACCGCATGGGCGAGTGTCCCCGGTCTGCTGCTGTTCGGCCTCGGCCTGGGGGTGATGCTGACCCCCTCGGTGAACGTCGTCCAGTCCAGCTTCCCCGAAGCACAGCAGGGCGAGATCTCCGGTCTGTCCCGCAGTGTCTCCAACCTCGGATCCGCCTGTGGCACCGCCCTCGCCGGCACCATCCTCGTCTCCGGCCTCACCACGCACGCCTACGCCGCCGCGCTGACCGTCCTGGCCGCCACCGGCCTGGTCGGCCTCGCCGCCGCAGCTCTCCTGCCCCGGGCCCCGGGCGACGAATACCGCCATCCGCGGACGGAGGCAGGAACGGTGAGGAAGGCGTCGAACCCACCCGAGCGCCCGCAGCCGGGCAAGGCGCAGGACCGCAGGGGCCGACGCGCCGAGTCGGGCACGGTCGCTCAACTGTCCGAGGCCGCCGGCACCTCCGCACCGGACACAGGGCACCCGCCGTCACCGCAGGCCCCGAAGCCACGCAGATGGCTGTTCCTCACGCTGCCCGGCTGCTGGGGCGCCCTCGTCCTCGCCTGCCTGTCCTTCACCCCGTCGTTGCTCCCGCGCGGCGGCCTCCTCCAAGGCCTGGTCTGCGGCATCACCGCGGCCATCGGCTACGGGATCGGCGTGCTCGCGGCGTACGTGTGGCGCGCCTTCGCCGACCGGGAGACCCGGCCGCCGCGTCGCCGGTCCTGGCCCGCCTTCACTCTGGCCGCGGCCGTCCTGTTCGCTCTCTCCTTCGGCTTCGGGCAGTACTGGCAGCACGAGATCCGCCGGCTGATGGACGTGAGCGACCACGACGTCTGGCTCGTGGTGCTCTCGCCCCTCGTCGCGGCACTGATCTTCGGTCTCATCCTGCTGACCGGGCGCGCCCTGCGGCGCCTGTACCACGGGACGGCAGGCCTGCTCAGGCGCTGGATCGGGCAGCGCGCGGCGAGGGCGGTCGGCTGGATCGCCATCGTCGGCCTCGTCTGGATGCTGGTCACCGGCGTGCTCCTGAGCGGCTTCGTCGGCGCCGTCAACGAGGCGTTCTCGTTGCGCGACACGACCACCGAGGAAGGGGCGCACCGCCCCACGACGAGCCTGCGCTCGGGCGGCCCCGGCTCGCTCATCTCCTGGGAGTCGCTGGGCCTGCAGGGCCGCAACTTCACCGGCACCGGCCCCACGGCGGACGCCATCGGGAAGCTGACCGGCCACCCGGCCAGGGAACCGATCCGCTCCTACGCCGGCCTGGCCACGGCCGACGACACCGAGTCCCGGGCCGCCGCGGCGGTCGCGGACCTGAACCGTCAGGGCGGCTTCCAGCGCAAGAACCTGCTGGTGGTGACGACGACCGGCAGCGGCTGGGTCGATCCCGCGGCGGTGGACAGCTTCGAGTACCTCAGCGGCGGCGACTCGGCGACCGTGGCGATCCAGTACTCCCACCTCCCGTCCTGGATCTCCTACCTGGTCGACCAGACCAAAGCCCGCGAGGCGGGCCGCGCCCTCTTCGACACCGTCTACGACCGCTGGTCGAAACTGCCCCCCGACCAGCGCCCCCGGCTCTTCGTCGCCGGGGAAAGCCTGGGCTCGTTCGGCGGTGAGACCGCCTTCAGCGGCGAGTACGACCTGCGCAACCGCACCGCAGGCACGCTCTTCGCCGGCCCGCCCAACTTCAACACACTTTTCCGCGAGTTCAGCGACCACCGCGACACCGGCAGCCCGGAGATCCGGCCCGTCTACAGAGACGGGCGGACGGTGCGCTTCACCAACGATCCGCGAGCAGCCGTCCCGCCGGCGCACCGGCCCTGGCAGGGCAGCCGCGTCCTGTACCTGATGCACCCCTCCGACCCGATCGTCTGGTGGAGCCCGCGCCTGATCCTGCACCGGCCGGACTGGATCGCCCAGCCCGCCGGGAACGACGTCCTGCCGGGCATGATCTGGATCCCCTTCGTGACGTTCTGGCAGGTCACCGCCGACCTGCCGTTCGCCACCGCGGTCCCCGGCGGGCACGGCCACACCTGCACCAGCGAGTACGTCGACGGCTGGAACGCCGTCCTGCGGCCCACGGGCGTCACCGCCCACGACCTGGACCGGCTGCGGGACGTCATCGCGGCCGACCGGTGAACCCGGCGCCCCGTGCCTCCTCGCACGTGCACGGCGCCACCCTCCCTCCACACGGGGAGCGGGAGTCAGTCAGCGGTGTCGAGACGACTCCCGCCTCGAGCTCCATAGCCGTCCCGGCCCCACCCGCGCGCACGCCCGCACCGCAACCGGCCCGACAGCCCCTACGGGCCCGGATCACCGCAGCAGGAAGCCGACCAGATAACCCAGGGCGTTGACGGCCCAGTGCAGCCCCATGGGCGCCAGCAGACTGCCGCTGCGACGCCGCAGCTCGCACAAGAGCACGCCCGCGGCCCCGGTGAACAGCACTGTGGCCACCACGACAGCAACCGCGCCGAACCCGGACCGCCCGAACAACGACATCAGAGCGGGCTTTGCCGCCAACAGGTGCAGCGACGGCAGGATGTGCCACAGCCCGAACAGCGCACTGGACACCACCGTCGCCCACACCACGCCCCGCGCACGGCGCACCAGCCCGTACAGCACACCCCGGAAGGCGGTCTCCTCCAACAGCACCGTCCCCAGCGGCACCATCACCAACACACGCCACGCCACCTGACCGCCGGACAGCCCGCCGTACCGCACATCCGCGAACAGACCCCGCGTCACCGGAAGCAACGCCCCGGCCGCATACACCATGCCGACCGTCCCGATCAGCACCATCGCCCAGCACGCCCCGCGCCCGAACGTACCGGCGCCCAGCCCCGCATCCGCCCAGCTCCCACCGGCCCACCTGAGCACCCCCAGCAGCAGCGCGCTGACCACGACGGCACTCGACAAGCCGAACGCAAGTCCCCACAGACAAGTGGCCACGTTGGTGACCACAAGGACGGCGACCGTCACGCCCACGGCCACGCCCGTACCGATCGGACGCCGGCGCGCGGGCCGTGCGGAGAAGTGCCGGTTCATGACGTATCGGCATCCCGTACATGAGGGACGGTGGTGTCCGTGCTGTCACCGCGGGCGTGCGCCGTACACCTTCTGCGCCTGTTCCGGGCCGTACTGGGTCAGGGCCCAGATCACCAGCACGTCCATGCCGACGATGATCGCCGACCAGACGCCGGAGTAAGGCGCGAAGAAGAAGTTCTTCACCACACTCAGCGAGGCCGCGACGATGCCGATGACACGGGCGGAGGGGCGGGCGCTGAACAGGTTCACCGCAGCTGCCACCGCAGCGGCACCGAACCCCAGATGCAGCCACCCCCATCCGTGCGTACCCCACGAGAAGAGGTAGCTGTCCGGCGGAGACAGCACCTCCTCGTCGATGAGGACGGCCAGCCCCACGATGGCGTGGAAGAGACCGATCAGGCACAGCACGCAGGCGGCGAAGACAATGCTGCCTATCGCCAGCGGTGTGACCCGCGCATCCGAGGCCGGCGCATCGGCCGGTGGACATGCCTGCTGCCGCCGTCCGGTCGGGGAATCATCAGCCATGTGCGACACCCCCTCGACCGAGCATCCCACGGCGTGCCACTTCCTCGGCACCCGTCGGGAGTGAGCGTGCCAGGTACACGTGACATCGCCCCTCGTACCGGTGCCCTGGTGGCTGACTCCACCCAGGGTGAGTGCCGCGCTTGTGCGCGGGTGTCAGCCGCCCAGTTCACGGGTGGCCAGGGCGGTGCCCCTGATGCGAGCGCGGATTTTGGCGAAGGCGGTTTCGCGGGAGGTGGAGGTGTCGTCGGCGAAGGGGGCGAAGCCGCAGTCGTCGCAGGTTCCGATGCGGTCGGCGGGCAGGTGGCGGGTGGCGGCCAGGATGCGGTCACGGACCTGTTCGGGTGTTTCGATGCGGGGGTCGAGGGGGTCGGTGACGCCGATGAAGACGCGGGCCCGGTCTGCCAGATGGTCGGCGAGGACGGCGAGGACCCGGTCGGGGTCCGGCTCGCTGGCGAGCTGGATGTAGAAGGCGCCGGCCTTCAGCTGGAGCAGGGCGGGCAGCAGGGCGGTGTGGTCCACGTCGAGGCTGTGGGTGGAGTCCTGGTCGCCGCCGGGGCAGGTGTGGATGCCGATGCGGGCCTGCTCGGCGGGGGAGAAGCGGTCCAGGACCTGGTTGTTGAGCGCGACGAACTGTTCCAGCAGGCTTCCGCCGGGGTCGATTTTCAGGGAGAGCCGGGCCTCGGTGAAGTCGAGCTGGACGCGGTGCGCGCCGGCGTCCAGGCAGCCGCGGATGTCGGCCTCGGCCTCCGCGAGGAGGTCGTCGAGGAAGGCCTCGCGGGGGTAACCGTCGATGCCGTCGGGCGGATAGAGCAGGCTGAGCGCGGAGGGCGCGATGACGGCCTGCTTGACGGGGACGGTCGCGTGCCTGAGGGCCGCCCTGAGGTAGCGGTCGGCGTGGACGGCGTAGCGCAGCGGCCCGGCCGTCAGGCGGGGCAGCTGCCGCTGGTGGCCGTCGGCGAAGGGGATGACGACGCCGTCGGGCGCCACATTGTGCAGGCCGGTCAGCGGGTAGGTGACGAAGCTGGGTTTGGCCTGTTCGCCGTCGGTGACGACCGGGCAGCCGAGCTCCTCCAGGCGGCGGATGGTGTCGGCGACCGCGGCATCCTGGGCGGCCGCGAGGGCGTCGTCGCCGATTCCTCCGGCGGCATGGGCGGTCAGGGCTGCGAGCAGCTCGTGCGGGCGGGGGATGCTGCCGACCGGTTCGGTGGGGATCACCCCCGCGGTGGCCGGGGTCACCGTCCGATCTCCAGCAGCGCCACCCCATTGCTGCCCGTGACGCCCGAGGTGAGGCACCGCGTGGGCAGCTGGGCGGGGAGAGCGGGCACGATCCGGCGCGCCGCCTGCCCTTCGCCCTGTCCCTCGACGACCCGGCCGGACATGAGCACGACCAGGACGCCGGCGACACGGACGGTTGTGCCGCCTTCGTAGACGATCTCTGACCGTGTGCCGTCGGCGTAGCGGACGGTTTCGGTGAGGCGGGGGCTGCCCAGTGCGATGCAGGACGCCGTGGGAGAGGTGCCTTCCAGAGTGGAGGTGGCGGCCACGATGCGGCCGGGTGCGATGCCGCATTCGTACTCCGCCCGTGTGTGCACCCGGGTTGCCCGCGGCGTGAGATTCAGGGGCGGGTCATAGGTGCTGGTACTGGAGCCCGTGCACCGGACGCCCTCGCTGTGTGCAACGGGATGCGCCTGCCCGGCCGGCGCCCACACCAGCGACGGTCCCACCAGGGCCAGACAGGCCAGCGCCACTGCTCCACCACGTCCGCCGAACATGCATCCTCCAGGGATTTCCGATCACCATCGTCGACGAGACCTGGTTACCCAAGACCGTGCCCACCGGCCCCGGCTCGTCGGGGCGCACCACCGCGCCACCTCTCGCCCCACGCGGGGCACGTACCCCCGTGCACCGGCCG
This sequence comes from Streptomyces sp. CRN 30, assembly GCF_034105845.1. Taxonomy (NCBI): domain Bacteria; kingdom Bacillati; phylum Actinomycetota; class Actinomycetes; order Kitasatosporales; family Streptomycetaceae; genus Streptomyces; species Streptomyces sp. CRN 30. Next base: position 22,370 of record NZ_JAVRHI010000019.1, read on the forward strand.
GGCCGCCTGGGCCTCCGAGCTGCCGGGTAGGACAGTCGAGCCGGACCGCAGCACAACAGAAGGAACCTTCATGGACCAGACAGCAGCGCAGCGGCTCGTCTTCGCGATGCTGGACGCCGACCAGGACGGCGTCGTCTCCCGGGACGAATACCTCGCGCGCACCGCGAACGTGGCCCGGGCGACACGGCGCACGCAGGACGACCCGCTGGTCGTCACCGCCCGCACGGCCGGCGAGCAGGCCTGGGCGTCCATGGACGCCAACGGCGACGGCGAACTGACCTTCGACGAGTACGCGGCCTGGGCCGGCGCCGAGGCCTTCGACACCGTCTGCCGCCCCGTCCTCGGCGCCCTCTTCGACCTCGCCGACACCGACCAGGACAGTACCCTGGACCTGTCCGAGTTCATCGCGCTGCGCACCGCCCTGGGCAACCCGGCCCACAACGCCGAAGCCGCGTTCGCGACCCTGGACACCGATGGCGACGGCCGCATCCGCCGCGACGACTACATCGCCTCGATCCGCGCACACGTCACTGGCGAGCACTCCCTCATGGGTGAGGCGCTGTACAGCAGGCCTCTCCCGAACCTCCCAGCGGCGCCGGGCTGAAGCCGAGCCAGTCACCGGCGTCATCGGGTCGAGGTCGAGGTCGAGGTCGAGTCGTTGGTCGAGGGGGAAGGGGCCCGTGGTGGTGAAGGCGGGCCAGCGCTCGGCGGCGGCCGGGCTGTTCAGGTCGGTCTCGGTGACGGTCTCGCCGGTGCGGGCGGCGTCCAGGGTGGGGCCTACGTCGAGGGTGTGCTGCAGTTCTTCCATGGCGGCGCCGAGATGGCCGTCGGCCACGGTGCCCCACAGCAGTCCCCACGAGCCCGACTGGCCAGGCCCGGCCCCGTACGAGACAACGCCGCGCGTGCTGATCCCCTATCTCGGCTCAACCAGCCGGTCATGGTCGTAGTGCGGGTGGAATCGTCGCCACGGCCGCACCGCAGTGGAAGTGCCCCTCACACCCGCGCGGGATCGAGCCGGCAGACCAGCTCCGTCCGCGGCTGCCGGATACGCCAGGTGACGGACGACAGGCCACGCCTGCGCGCGCGGAACGCTGCCTGCAGCGGCCGACAACGGACGCCTCCCGGCCGCAGCCGCCGTCGCTGAGCCAATCCACCCACCGGCAGTCGCGGCTCCATCCACCCTGTTCCCTCGTCTTCCAGTGGAGCGGAGCGGCGACGCACCGACACCGCAGACCGGCCGCAATCCCGAGCGACTCGTTCGTCTCCGCCCTGCTTCGGACGGCGTAGTGGTTCACCGCGCGCACGCCGGGGACAAGGGGTCATGTACAGAGCCGCGCGGACGCCGACTACATGTCTGTGACCCACAGCGCCCGCAAGCGTCGGCTCTTACCCACCACCATCGGGCGGGCCGCCGCGGCCACCGGACGGACGCCGAGACGTGCACCGCCTCGCCTGCACTCGGGGTGGCAGTGCGGGCAGGCTTCCACGCCCTGGGCCAGCGCCCGCACCGCCACCTTCCGCGGCGCGCCCTTCGCCCGCCTGCCCGCCATGTGGCAGGCACGAGCGTGCACTTACACCGCTGACGCCCGCCCACCCAGGCTCCGCTCCACCAGCCACTCCGGCGTCGCCGACCGGGCCGCGGCGCCCCCTTCCCACTCAGTCGTGTGCCGCTCCTCCGCCGCCTTCCACCCTTGTACCTGTGCCAGTTGCTGTTCGGCGACGCGTTCGGCGAAGGCCCGCAGCTCATGACGGGACGGCGGACGGGAACCGCTCAAATACTCGATCTGATGCGATGCGGGTCCCCGTTATGGGCGCATCGCGGCGAGCTGGGCACGCGTCGGCGGTGGTGGGTCCGCAGGCTCTTGCCAGCGAACGAACGGCCCGGTCTGTTGGCCGGGTGTAGGGGTGTGGTTATGCGGGGTGGTGGGCGAGTTGGCCGGTGGCGTGGGCGAGGGTGTGCAGGCGGCGGCGTTGTTCGGCGGGCCAGCGGCTGGGCTGCTGGTGGTGGACGGAGATCATGCCGATCAGGTGGCTCTCCGGGGTGATGACGGGCAGGGAGATGACCGCGCCGACGGGGACGCTGCCCAGCACGTCGGCGGCCGGGGTGCCGGCGTAGGAAGGGTGGCCGCGGACCTCTTCCACGACGACGGGGGAGTGGTTGAGGGCGGCGGTGCCGCAGGAACACTCCCCAACGTTGACGGTCTCGAAGAAGGACACCACGTCCCGGGGAAAGCCGCGCTGGGTCACGATGCGCAGCGTCCGCGCCTGCGCGTCCCAGACCTGGGCGGTGCCCAGGGTGCTGCCGGTCAGGCGCAGCGCCATGCCCATCGCCTGCTGCAGCAGCCGCTGGTCGGGGTGGTGACCGGCGCGCATCCGGGCGGCGCAGGCACGGGCCAGCTCCACCGCGGCCTCCTCCCCGTGGCGGGCCAGGGCGCGCAGCACCGCACTGTGCGCGCTCTTCAGCACCAATTGCCCGCCGGTGGCGGCGGCCTGGTAGTACAGGGCCAGCAGTACGTCCACGCCGGCCCCGTCGCACCACGTCACCCGGCTGAGGTCCAGCACCACCCGCCCCGCGCAGATGTCGGGCAGCGGCAGCGCGCGGAACAGCGTCAGGGCCGCGGCGGCGTCGAGCTCACCGGCCAGATACAAGGTGCTCTGTTCCTCGCCGCGGGTGAGGGCGAACCGCAGATCGGGTACCAGCTCGGACCATTGCATGCCTCATCCGCCCGTACTCGGCGCCAGCTATTGCCCGGCAGCGTAGAGCCACGGCACGGGGCGCGGCAGGACTTTCGCACACACCGGGACGCCGGCCGACCGCAACAAGGACGAATTGTCACGAGGACGGCGACGGTCCCGGGGGGCGCTACCGGTGGAGCCGGACCGTCGGGCCGCCGGCCCGGCGCCCTCACGGCCCGCTGCCGCCGCGCCGACATCGGCCGTCAGCGCGTTCAGGAGTCCCGTGAGCGTCGCGAGATAAGTCGGCTGACGTACTGGCAGCGGCGGTCCGAGTGGAGAATCACCGGCAGGGTGGGCCGCCGTCGCCGGCAGGCGGACCTCCCTCGGGCGGCTCGCCCACGCCGTCTTCCTCGTCCTGGCCGGGATGCTCGTGCTCTTTCGCGGATGCAGCGACACGGCCCTCGACCCCCATGCCACCGGAGCACACAGGCCAGCGCGCAGTCGCAGGAGTGGCAACAGAGTCACCACCCTTGAAGCCTGACTGGCAATCACCGGTCGGCGGAGCCTGATGAGGGACGGGCGGTGAGGGGCGGGCTCCCGCCGTGCCGGAGCGGTGTCAGTTGCTCGATGTCATAGCGATTGCGCAACTCCTCGATCGCCGCGTGGTCGGGGGGCCCGCCGCGATCGAGGATCTGCAGCAGTTCCTCGAAGTACCGTTCGTGGTCGGGCGGCGGGGACGCCTGGAAGAACATCTTCGCCGGTTCGTCGGTGAGGTTGGCGAACGCGTGCGGGCAGCCCGGCGGCACGACGATGACCGTGCCGGGGACCGCCCGCACCACGCGGCCGCCCGATGGTGACTCCCAGTGCCGCCAGCCGTCCGGGGTGCGCACCCGAGGCTCGAAGGCGAGCACGTCCAGCTCGCCCTCGAGCACGTAGAACAGCTCCTCGCTGCGCGCGTGCACGTGGGCGCCCACGTCGAAGCCGGGCGGGACGACCACCTCGAAGCTGGAGGCCGCGCGCGAGTGCGCGCCTGTCACCTTGAACGTCACGTGTTGGGCCGGGGTGCGCACGGTGCGCCCGTGGCCCGGTGGCACGAGCAGCCCCTCGGGCGGGAGGAAGGCGGTCACCAGGTGACGGGCAGGGCCTCGGGCCCCCGGATCAGTGCGCCCCGCCGCCACGGCACCTCCTCGGGCGGGACCGCGAGCCGGAGCCCGGGCAGCCGGTCGACGAGCGTGTCCACCAGCAGCTCGGCCTCCAGCC
>NZ_JAVRHI010000020.1:0-4069 GCF_034105845.1 Streptomyces sp. CRN 30
GGCTGCCCGGGTCCACCAGTCGGGTCCGTGCAGCCGCACCATCAGCGCGTCGTCGGCGTTGCCGCGCTGGGCGCGCAGCGACACCCAGCGGCTCGCGGCACGCACCGGGTGCCGGGTGGTGCGCCGGCCGCGCCGTACTCCCCAGCCGGCGTCGAGGACGCGCAGCGCGAGGTCGGCGTCCTCCCGGAAGGCCCGGCGGAACCGTTCGTCGAACCCGCCGAGATAGGTGAGGACATCCGTACGGAAGGCCATGTCCGCGGTGATCCAGTGGGCCGTCGCGAGTCCCGCGGTGCCGCGTTCCCAGTCGGTGGGGCGGCGTTCGCCTGGCAGCGGCACCGTGATGACGCCCTGCACGGCGGCCGTGTCGGGCTCCACCTCGGTGAGGTCCTGCACGAGCTGCTCGCTCCAGTGCGGGCCGACCTGCACGTCGTCGTCGAGGAAGACGACCCACGGCGAGGTGACGGCCCGCAGTCCGCGGTTGCGGGCGGCGGCGGGCCCCGTGCCACCGCTGCGCAGCACGGTGGTCCGCACGCGCAGCCCGCCGAGGACGGCCAGCGGGTGCGCGAGCGCCGTGCCGTCGGACTCGGGGCGGTCGTCGACGAGGACGATCTCGGCGGGGGCCGGACCGTCCGCGGCGGCCAGCGCGGCGAGACAGTCGGCCAGCGTGGACCGCACCAGGGTCGGGATCACCACGGCGTAGGCGGTGGCGGTGGCGGCGGCGCTCATGCGAACATCCGTCCCCTGCGGACCGCGAACGGCCCGATCGCCAGCAGGTCCACGGGCGCGGATCCGAAGCACTCCAGGGCGTCGCGCGGATCGTCGACCATGGGCCGGCCGGCGGTGTTGAGGCTGGTGTTGACGACCACGGGCAGCCCGGTGCGCCGCTCGAAGGCGCCCAGCATCCGGGCGACCAGCGGCTCCTGCCGGGCGTCGACGGTCTGCACGCGCGCGGTGCCGTCGACGTGCACCACCGCCGGGATGCGGTCCCGCCACTCGCGGACGACGTCGTGCACGAACAGCATGTACGGGCTGGGCAGCGGCCCCTGGAAGATGCCTGCGGCCCGCTCGGCGAGCACCATGGGCGCGACCGGCCGGAACTCCTCGCGCCCCTTGACCGTGTTGAGGCGTTCCAGGTTCTCGGCGCGGCCCGGGTGGGCGAGCAGGGAACGGTGTCCGAGGGCGCGCGGCCCGTACTCGCTGCGCCCCTGGAACCAGGCGACGACACCGTCCCGGGCGAGTTCCTCGGCGACCGTCTCGGCGATGTCGGGAGGCTTCTCGTACGGCACGGCCGCACCGTCCAGCCAGGCGCGCAGCTCGTCGTCGCGCCAGCCGCGGCCGAGGTCGGCGCCCGCCATGGGGGCGTGGTCCCCCGCGAGGTACAGGGCGCCGCCCAGGGCGGTGCCCGCGTCCCCGGCGGCGGGCTGCACCCACACGTGCCGGTAGGGGCCCTGCGCGGCGAGTCTGGAGTTGGCGACGCAGTTGAGGGCCACTCCCCCGGCGAGGGCGAGGGCGTCGCCGCCCGCCTCCCGGTGCAGCCAGTGCGCGAGGTCGAGCAGGGCCTCCTCCAGCACGGCCTGGGCGCTCGCGGCGAGGTCCGCGTGGTCCTGGTTCCACTCCTCGTCCCGCGCGCGGGGCGGGGTGAAGGCGGCCCAGTCGACGTCCCGCGCGCGGAAGCCGCCGTCGCCGGTGGCGTGCACGGACTGCCGCAGCTGGGGCAGGAAGCGCGGTTTGCCGTAGGAGGCGAGCGCCATCACCTTGTACTCGTCGCTGCTGCGCAGGAAACCGAGGTGGACGGTGAGCTCCTCGTACATCAGGCCGAGCGAGTCGGGCAGGGCCTGGGCGGCGAAGGTCTCCAGACGGCCGTCCTGGAAGCGGCCCGCGAGGTGGGAGGCGGCCTCCCCGCGCCCGTCGAGCACGAGGACCGCGCTGTCCGGGTACGGGGAGGCGGGGCCCGCGGAGGCCGCGTGCGCCACGTGGTGCGGCACGAAGACGACCTTCGCCGGGTCGAGGCCGGGCAGCGCCTCCGCGAGGAACTCGGGCGCCCGTTCCGCGTACTCCAGCCGCAGCGGGTCGAAGGGGTCGTCGAGCCCCATCTCGTCGGCCGGACGGGCCAGGCGCGGATCGAAGGAGTAGGTGACCGCGTCCAGCTCGTCGGGCCGGAGGCCCCCGTGCGCGAGGCACCAGCGCGCCGCCAGCTCGGGCAGCTCCCAGGCCGAGAAGGGCACCGGCCGCTTCCCGTGCTTGCGCCTGCTGAAGCGCTCCTCCTCGGCGGCCGCTACGGTCGTGCCGTCCACGACGAGCGCGGCGGCCGGGTCGTGGAACAAGGCGTTGATACCAAGGATGCGCATGCGGTGCTCCGTCCCGTCAGGGTGTGCGGGGACCTCGGCTCCCCCGGGTCTCGCACCGGCGGCTGTCTCAAACACTTGGAGACAGCTCACCCGAACGTTCACCGATTCGTCACCTTCGGTGAGGTTGTGATCACTGCGCGGCGCGCGGGTGCGGGCCGCGCCGTCCGGTGCGGGTGGTGCCGGATGCGGTCGAATGCGGATCGAGGGCGGGCCCGATGCCGACCGGGTACGGATCGGATGCGGGCCGGGTACGGATCAGGCCGCGACGGCCTGCGCGAACCAGCCGATCGTGCGCTCCAGGCCCTCGCTCCAGCCGGTCCGCGGCTGCCAGCCGAGCCGTTCGGCGGCCAGCCGGGTGTCGGGCCGGCGCCGCTCGGGGTCGTCGACCGGGCGTTCGACGAAGCGGATGCGGGAGCGGGAGCCGGTGAGCTCGACGACGCGCCGCGCCAGCTCCAGCATGGTGATCTCCTCACCGCCGCCGATGTTCATGGGCCCGGTCTCGGCGGACGCGGCCAGCGCCAGCACGCCCTCGACCGTGTCGTCGACGTAGCACAGCGAGCGCGTCTGGCTGCCGTCGCCGGCCACCGTGAGCGGCGTGCCGTCCAGGGCCTGCGCGACGAAGGTGGGCACGGCGCGGCCGTCTCCGGTGCGCATGCGCGGCCCGTAGGTGTTGAAGAGGCGCACGATGGCCGCGTCGGTGCCGTGCACCGCGCGGTGTGCGGTGACCAGGGCCTCGCCGAAGCGCTTGGACTCGTCGTAGACGCTGCGGGGCCCGACCGGGTTGACGTTGCCCCAGTAGCCTTCGGTCTGCGGGTGCTCCAGCGGGTCGCCGTACACCTCGGAGGTGGAGGCGAGCAGGAACCGGGCGCCGTCGCGGCGGGCGCGTTCCAGGGCGTTGCGGGTGCCGTTGCTGCCGACGTCGAGGGTCTCCAGCGGCAGCCGCAGGTAGTCGGCCGGGGACGCCGGGCAGGCGAAGTGCAGCACCAGGTCGAAGGGCCCGGGAAGGCCCCGTACGACGTCCTCGTCGGTCACGTCGCCCCGGACGAACCGGAAGCGGCGCCGCCGGTCCAGCTCCAGCACGTTGCTCCGCGTGCCGGTGGACAGGTTGTCGAGGCACACCACGTCCGTGCCGTCCTCCAGCAGCCGTGCGCAGAGATGGGAGCCCACGAAGCCGGCCCCACCGGTGACCAGGGCGCGGCGCCAGCCGCGGCCGGTCATGTCAGCGATCACCCGTCCCGCCCGTCCGCGTCCATGTACGCCCATGGGACTCTCCTCACGCTCGCGTCACTCGGTCACGCACTGATGTGCGGCGCGCGAGTACCCCCCTCTTACTCGGCTGAGACGGAGGGGGAAGCGGTTGCGACGACGCGGATCATGTGCTCACGCCGGTCCGGGCGTCCACCGCGGTGAGCGCCATCGCCAACGGCCCCGGCACCAGGAACGCCAGCGGCAGCAGCATCCCCGCGGACAGCACGGCGGCCGCCACGGCGAGCAGGACCAGCCCGCTGCCGCCCACGTCCCGTACCGTGTCGCGGGCCGCCGCCCGCACCGCCCCGGGCCAGTCCTCCACCGACTCGGGCCGCCCGCACGCCCGCAGCCCCACCACGGCCGCTCCCGCGCCGATCGCACCCGCGACGACCGCGAACACCGGCGCACCCGGCAGCCCCGCCCCCGCCAGCGCCAGATCGGCCACGACCAGCAGCACGCCCGCGAGAGCGACA